>NZ_SMMB01000366.1 GCF_009711365.1 Xanthovirga aplysinae
TTTAACCACTATAAAGGCATATTTTCAGCATAGTAAAATTAAACGAATTTATTTAATCACAGGTTGTTTTCTCAACATCTTTCACATCCACAATTCCATTAAAACTCCCCCAGCTATTATGGATATAAGTCACAATTTCTGCAATCTCAATATTTGTTAAGTTTGTATGGGCCGGCATAGGTTGATTATAGGAAATCCCATTAACTAAAATTTCGCCCTCTAAACCGTTTTTTATGATGCAAATGGTTCGCTCTACGTTTTTAGCCATATAATCTGATTCTGCTAGAGGCGGAATAAGCCTGGCTAACCCTTTACCATCCTTCTGATGACAATTGGCACAATTCGCAATATATAATCGTCGCCCTTCCGTCATGTACTGTTTAAATTTTATCTGCTCTCGACGACTAAGCCCTTCTTTTTTATTTGAATCGGCTGCTTTATCTCCAGATTTTTTGCAGGCGGTTTGAGTAAAAAGTAAAAGGATTGGTATAATAATAACTATTGCTTTACGCATTGGAAAGGGGTAATTAGTTGTTTTGAATTGCGAAGCTGAGCTTTAATAGGCCTTGTGAATCAAATGGGTTAGGAATTTCTAACCCATCTGGTAAAGCTATTTAATTTATTCTGATATTTTATTTTTCTGATTTTCTTTTAATAATGTAGGTATATCTTTTAAAAGCTTATTTACCTGTTCCTCATCTGTGCCATCATAAAAACCTCGGATATGTCGATTGTTATCAACCAAAATAAACGCTCCACCATGTACAAAGCCTCCCGGAGCGGTAGGGCTTCCATAGCTGTTGTCATATAACTACTTTGTGCAATATCGTAAATATCCTCAATATCACCTGTTACAAAGTGCCATTTATCCGTACGAACTCCCAGGCGATCCGCAAAATTATGAAGAACAGGCACAGTGTCATGATCAGGATCAATGCTGTGAGAAAGGAAGGTCACCTTGTCATTATCTTTGAACTGATCATAGACTCGCAACATTTGGGCTTTTGTGATGGGACAAATGGTTGGGCAAGAAGTAAAAAAGAAATCAGCAATATAGATTTTGTTTTCAAAAGTAGCATTTGTTACCCAAGAGCTATCCTGGTCCAAAAATTGGAAGTCGGCTATCTCATGATAGATAGTGTCCATCTCCACTTTTCCATTTACTTCTTTGGGCTCCACTTTTTTTCGCCCATAAATTGGGAGTTTATTATCTTTTTTCGTGCTTTCGCAGGAAGTGGCTAAAATCAACATTCCGAGAATTAGAA
>NZ_SMMB01000286.1 GCF_009711365.1 Xanthovirga aplysinae
TCAGGTTTAAGATAAAACATCTTACTTTTTCTTTTCAAAAAATGAACTCAATACTTTATGTAATTCCTCTAACCTGGGCAGTAACATTTTCTCATTTTTTCTATAATAATCCTTAATATCTTCTACTTTTTCTTTATCCATTATTTCTTCACGAAGACTAGTCAAAGGATAATTCGCCTTTGGGTCTGTGATAATGGCTGCTATAGATAAAATACCTAAATCCAAAGCTCTATGGATGGGCATCTCTTCACTTTGTCGACTCCATTGTTCCCCTGTATGCCGCCAAACCTTTACTGATAGTTCTTTAGCGTCATATTGAGCTTTTCCAATGGATAAGGCACGTGCATCGGTATTATTAGCATACTTTGCATCAATCTTTTCATATTCATTTACTGCAATAATTGGCTTGTGGCCCAAATGACCTGGTGCTTTCATATCTTTTATCACAATTTTGATTTAAGAAAGCTGAAAAGATAGTAATTTTCATTTAATATCACTTGCAAGCTCTTTGCTTAAAAGATCGGCTATATCCCTCCCATCCATAATTTCAGGAGAGGGGTCCCAAAGAACTGCTTTAGTTTGTTGTTGCAGTAAGTAATCCACTTTTTCCACCAACAATCCTTGGCTTGAAAAGAAAATTCGGAACTAGTATGACCTTTTTCCTTAATTAAGTTTTCACCATTCTTGTGGTAAAACCCTCCAAACCACATGATGCCAGACAGGTCCCAAGACGAATGCTTTGCCAAAAGGAATGAGGTAGGTAAAACCTGCATTGCTAATGCCAACGAAGATATCCCTTCCTTCTAAAGGAAAAGGAGTACCATCTTTGATCTTCACAATCTTCATTCATCTTCCGATGATCGCAATAACATTTGCTTCACCCAGTCTTAGTCCACATTTGTACCACTACTGAAAAGTATAGGGGCCAAAAGTTTTTTTATCGCCTTTTCCAGGTTTGTGAAGTTGGATTGTGGAATATGTAAAGGGATT
>NZ_SMMB01000941.1 GCF_009711365.1 Xanthovirga aplysinae
ATCATTTTTTAAATTTAGAAGGCTATTAATTTCATCCATGGATAAAAAAGGAGCCTCACAAATAAAATGTTTTCCAGCCATTTTTGAATAAGCAAGTATTTCTGAATGAAGCCAAGTTGGAACAACTATGCTAACCAAATCAACAGAGTCTGAATCCACTAACTTTTTCCAATCAGAGTAAATCTCAGGAATATCATGCTTACTGGCTATAAGCTCGGCCTTTTTATAATCCCGGGAAAAAATAGCTTGAGGAACTAACCCCGCTTTTTTAAAGGCATGTATTTGCCCTAAATCTGTCCAACCTGTTCCAATAAAGCCTGTTTTTATCATTTTTTATTTATTTTCTCACCGAATAAAAAACTTTGAAGGTTTTGTGAAGGTAGGATTCGGGTCGTTTCAATTGTTTGAATTGTTGACGCCTCCCTTTCCTATCTTCTTTACATTAATTCTTCAATTGGTCAATCCAATTGGGTGACATGGCCGTTCCAAAGGACAGCCATCATATTAGGTCAATGTTTTATAAGCTCTACTTTTTTTAAAAAGGTCAATGGTCTGCTTAATATCCTGTTCGGTCGTCCTCCAAGAACAAACACTCACTCGAATAGCTGCTTTTCCCTTCCATGTAGTTCCTCCTAACCAGCATTCTCCTGATCTTTGCATGTATTGGATGACTTGTTTGGTTTCTTCATCGTTTTCACAAGTTACCAATACTTGATTGAAGACAACCTCATTTAAAATTTGAAAGTTAAGTTCTTTTAATGCCTCTTCAAGTTGCTTTGCTCTCAAATGAAATCCTGTGATCATTTCATTCATACCTTCTTTTCCTAAATACTTCATTGTAGCCCAAAGTTCAATGGCTCGTGATCGTTTAGATAATTCGGGAGTAAAAAGCAATGGGTCTCTTTGTTCGCTATAGATGATGTATTCTCCTGTAGCCTGTAATGCACTGATAAGAGCATCAGGATAACGACATAGGATAGCTCCTGAATCGTAAGGTGTATTTAAAGTTTTATGACCATCGACTGCCCAGGAAGATGCTTTTTCTATCCCCTTTGTTAAATGGGATAAGGGTTGGGATGCGGCAGCCCATAGCCCGAATGCTCCATCAATGTGTACCCAGGCGCCCACTTCGTTTGCCAGGTCACATACTTTGTCGAAATAATCAAATGATCCTGTATTTGCATTTCCGGCCTGTAATAGTATAAGACTACTGTTATCTAATTCAGGAAGTTCATCCACAATTAATCGTCCTTGATCATCTGATGGCATCCGTTCAATGCTATTTTTCCCATACCCAAGCATGGCAAGTGTTTTTTTGATACTTGCATGAACCTGATCGTGGGCAATTATCCTCAATTTAGGAGCACCATTCATCCCATTTTCATTCACGTCCCAACCTAAGTTATTCAAAAGGTGAAAGCGGGCCGCTGCCAAACCGCATAGGTTAGCCATTGATGTTCCACTGACAAACCCTGCTACTGTATTTTTTGGGAGATTAAAAATATCTTTTAGCCAATCTTCACAGACTGATTCCAGCTTAGCGTTGATGGGGGATGTCAGGTATAATCCTCCACATTGATCCCAGACATCAGACAACCATTTGGCACCCAGTGAAACAGGAATTGCTCCACCATTTACGAATCCAAAATATCTTCCCCCTGTTTGGGCGATAGTAGCAGGAGAGCCAAAAAAATGAAGTTTTTCAATTATTTTTTCCGCTGAATAAGGTTTATTTTGAAGTGGCTCATCAAAATTTGTAAGTCTCTCCAAGTTATCTTCGGAAGGAAAGACATCCATTTTTTCAATTCCATTTATATATTCATATGAATAAGTACGTGCCTGGTCAAAAACATTTTTTTCCACTAGCTCCTCTTGCATTTGTTTTTGTAATTTGCTCATTTCAGATCTTTTATAGTTGAAGCGTCATTTCAAATTGACCACCTCCAGGTTTGAGTTGTAAGCTTTTTGTAAATTGTTTAAAAGGCTTATCGTCCGATTTTACATTAATCATTTTTAATTGTTCTCCCTTGGCAAAATCTGCCAAGGTTTGCATTAATGCAGTACCAAAGCCTTGTCTTCTATAGGCTGGATGTATGGCTAATTGTGGAATGTCTCCTGAAAGTTTTTCAATAATCCCATAACCAATAATTGAACCTTGCTCAAAAACACCAAGAATAGAAAAACTATCTATCTTCCGTAATAGGGCAGAGGTGGAGTTTTGCCAGGAAGGGTTAAAATCCCAAAAAGATTCTAATTTTTTCCAGTCAAGGTTAGAGATTTCTTTGATGTCAAAATTTTGCTTTGTGCTCCTGTTTTCGTTCCTCAACTGCTCCTTAGAAAATATGTAGTAGTCGAAAGTATTGCTTATATCAAACCCTAGTTTTTGATATAATTGAAATGCCTTTGTGTTAGTTTGAAGCACCTCTAGTAGGTACTGATTAATATTGTTCGCTTTTAATATAGGTAATGAATCCTGAAATATTTTTTTGGCTATTCCATTACCTTGAAAGTCTTTAATTATTCCTGTTCCCGTATCATAAGCTGCTAATTGTTTCTTCCATTGGTCAATACCATTTAAGGTAAAACCAACTAATTGAGTATTGTTAAAAGCTCCGAAAGATAGTTCAAGGTTACATCCCCTTCTTTCCACCATATTTTTTAATTGTTCCAGGCTTAACTGAAGAGGCTCCTGATAATCAGAAAAAGCATCAATAAATGCTCTATGAATTACTTCAAATGGAGTGTTACCTAGATTTTTAATTTTTATCATATCTTTTTCTTTTTTCAAAGGTAAGTCCTGGTTGTGTCAAGGATATGTCAAGGGTTATTTTTAGCTATCACTTAATTAGTATAGAAAGAAATTGATCCCTTTGAGGTTAGGAAACTTGTGGAATTGAGTGTGATAGAAAAAATATTTTCCTTTTCTTAAAGGAAAGTGTAACCAAAAATATAGAAAATGCTCGTTTAATTTTTGGCACCATTTCAATATTTTGACTTTCAAAGCATTGGTTTGCTCCAGAGGTTTTTGTTTTGGTTTTGAGTAATGATTAAGTATTTCAATCCCTTATTATTTAATTTTTTGCTTCTTCAAAGCTCATTTTATCACTTACCCAATTCCATTGAGATAGTCCAAAATTCCCGGAATCCTCAATTACCTTCATTTCTATATCACTAATTAATTCAATTACTATATTTCCATTTAAGGAATCTTTTCCTACAGAAATGTCTGACCATGCTAGATATAGTTTATCTCCATCTATGGTTCCGTTTCCAACGTGACACCAATTTTCCCCTATCTTGCTTTCTTCTGTTTGATGATTCATCCCGAGCCAAAAAACTTTTTCCTCCACTAAATTAATCCAAAACAAATTGTTGCCAGACGATTTCCAAAATCCATTTCGTACCATATCTACAATATTATTAAAATTAAAAAGTCATTTTTATTCTTAGCTATCCCTAAAATTAATTTAAAAAATGAATCAATTTCAATCCTTTATGGGTCTAAATATTCAATTTTTATCTGATGTTGGGCTGTTTTTCTATCCGATGCTAAATCGTTTCGGGGAGTATTTTATTGATTATTACCTCCTGCATCAAAGCTGGCTCTGTATTTGGAATTCCATGTGCCGATTTTTCGAACCAAAATAGGTTCTTTTTTGGCGCCTTTAATTGATTATAGTATTCCTCCGTTATTTTAAAATTTGTTTGATAATCTTTTCTTCCTGCGAAAAAATAGACCGGACATTCAATTGAAGGCATTGTTTTCAAAAGATTTTGTTTACCTGCCTCATTAAATACAGAAAGCCAGGTGGACTCCCAAGGGATTAGGTATTGTCTCACCTTTGTCATTACAGAATCAGGTACTGGTTGGCCAATGTATGAAAATAACCATTTTCGAGAAAACAAAATATCATCCAATTTTTCAAAAGGAATCTGTACAGTAGAAAGTTCTTTGATGGCTCTTTCATTATTTGTTTGTTTAGCATGCTCTTTTAGCATATTCAAAGAAATTTTCTCGCTTTCTAAAGGATTGACCATTGGGCTAATGGCAATGTAGGCGTGTAGAAGTTGTGGAGATTGATTGGCTATATGAAATCCTAAAAAAGTACCCCAGGAATGACCGACGAGAAATAGTTTATTCCGTTTAAATTTTTTAAGTAAATGTTCGATTATTTCTTCTGTGTCATTTTGCATTAATTCTGCTGTGATGAGGGTGGGGGATGAATTTAATTCTTTTGTTTTTCCAGTTTCCCGTTGATCCCAATGGATTACTACGAAGTAATTTTGCAATTCTGATGTGAAAGTTTCCGCTTTATTCATCACAGACTCACCTGGCCCCCCATGCAAATAGAGTAATAAGGGTTTTGTTCTATCCTTTGATTTAATACTAATGAATTGCTTTATTCCCCCAATATTAATTATTTCAGTTGTATCAATTCCAATGCTGGCAGCACTATCATTCAAATTGGGAGGCAATGATTTAGCTACACCAAAGGATGCAATCAATAAGAACAAAACGAGTTTTAATTTTTTCAACATAATTTCAATTGTTTTTGAGAAAGACAAGGTAGGTTTTTGATAGTAAGTCGTACCAATAAATTTTTCACTATCAAATAGAAAAAGGAACAAATGTGTGTACAAAAAACTTTTTAACTCTTTTCTACTTTGTTGCCGGTAGATTGGTTTAACTTTCTTTTAAACTGAGAGAATATGAACCAATAAGTTATTGCAGCTACCACAATAAAAGTTGAAAATGAAATAAATGCATATGAACCTGAAATGTCCATATTTTTATTTGGCTTTAGTATTTGAATTCCATTTGGCCCTTGGGAAAAAACATTGTGATTTATCAGATTCCAACCAAGGTGTAAACCAAATGGAAGAATGATTGATTTTGTCACGGAGTAGGCATAGGCAAATACATATCCCATCGAACCAGTTATAATAAAAACTAAGGCCATTGCTAATGGGTTACCCAGTACCCCCATAGTTATCCAGTGATACAAGGCAAATAATATGGCGGAAGTCAGTATGCCCCTATGAGGCCCTATTTTTTTAATTAGAAAGAAAAGAATGAATCCCCGAAAAATTAATTCTTCAAATAAGACATTATTAAAGTCATAAAATAATGAACCCAATAAATTTCCTACTTTAATTTCATCTGAAATTGACCAAGAAGTTTCACTGATAATGGATAATCCAATTTGAGTAAGGGCGCACACCAGTCCTAAGAACAAGAATCCTTTCAAAAATTCATTTAACCTTTTTTCATAAGGTGTTATCCAAATAAAGAATATATTTTTCTTCTCCACCTTTGAAATGGAGAACCAGTTGAGAATTATTAAAAATAGGTTTATTAAAATTGTCATTTTTTAATATTGATTATCGCTACATTATTTCTTGTCCCATGAATTCAACTTTGCTTTTCTTGTTAATTTTATCAAAAGACATTGTTTGAGAAATTTCATTTATCACATCGGATCATCATATTCTTTTCTCCAATTACTTTTAAGCATCTTCCATTAATGGTAAAAAGAATGTTTTTCCCTTGAATCAGATAGGAAAGCAGCAAGCATTTCAATATGAATCTCCGGGAATCTACCTTCCTTTTAATCGATTTTTAATTTATCTTTTTTATGAAAACGATTGCTCAATATCTTGTTGGTTTTTCAATTATTGATCAGAAAT
>NZ_SMMB01000547.1 GCF_009711365.1 Xanthovirga aplysinae
TTTTAAACATGCTCTAAAGGATAAATAAAAATATTTAAGACAATGATAAATATGTTTAAGGGAAAACTAGATATTTGTTAGATATAGTTCGAACACATACTCAAGGAAAGTAGATTAATATTTGAATTTAACTTATCATGTCAAGACATTAAAAAAGCATCTGTCATTACTTTTTCTAAGTTTTATTGTTTGGTTCCTCTTTCTATTGGGTGGACTTCCTGACTATTATCAAAGTTGCTCTTTTACGGTTCAGGTGATTGCCTGCATTCTTGTAACCCTTGTTTTTTCCCTTTTTCTTATTGGATGCTTCAATATTTTGGAAAGGCGATTTATTTAAAAATTCTTTTTGGGTAGCTCTCTTTATGACGCTTCCTTTATTTACTTATGATTATATATAACTTGGCTGGATGCAAGGAATTGGTTTTTCATTCTTCTTTAAATACTGGTATTTAAGTATTTTCTATTTTTCTTTTTGGATACAAATTTCACCTATAGGTTGGTTTATGGATAATAGAGCAAAAAATATAAAAAACTGATGGGTTATATTTCCCTATTAGAACTCTCTCTTTTTATTTAGGGGATGCTTTTTTGTTTGGCTCATTTCACTATGACAGATAAAGGACGAAATGTAGGGATAAAAAAACTCTCATTCGGCCCCTTTTAAATGGAGCCGAGCGGGAGTTTATTTATAAATTTGATTCCAATTTTTACAGAAATGGATTGCTCTTTACCTAGCTCGGAAACATTTGTAATTTGTTTGCATTTCCAAATAAAAGCTAATCAACAAGTTTTGGAAAATGCGACTTTCATCAGTGATTTTCTTATATAGATAGAAAAGGATCTTTTATACTTTTATAAATATAGGCAGGTATATCCACGCTCAAGTTAGTGTTTCACCTTGGTGAATACTTGCTTTTGCCCTTGGCAATATATGTTTAATCATATTGATATTTACCTTAATTTCTAATCAAATTCTAATCCCATTTATCATTATTTATCTTTTACTTAGGGAAAAATCATAAATTAAGTTTAAACAAGTAATTCAGAGAAATTATGCCTGGAGATACATATACCCGCTACCCTGAATTAAGGAATAATTCATTGGCAACAGTGCTTAAAAGTGGTAAAAAGAAAATAGCAATTGTTGGAGAGATTCATGATGAAATTTCAATGACCGAAGAAATAAGAAAATGGGAGCAAGAGGGGTTGAAAGTAGTTTACGAGGCAGATAAAATAAATCTTGGAGAGGATAATGAAATTGTACCTGACAGCATAATATTAAAATTGGGAGAAATCTGGAATAAGCGTTATTCTATGTATAATAGATTTTGGAATACCGATTTTCTAAAAGCGGATTCTATTTACGGTTCATACTTATCCATTCATTTCGAATATAGGGCAATGTTGGGTTTATCCACTGAATATGCGAATAAATTGGGTGATGAGGGATTAAAAGACCTAATTGCTCAACACCTTTTGAATCTTGAAGAAATGAAGGCTTACAAGGAAGTTAATCGTAATGCATTGAATATTATTGACCTGGGGGATAAGGTGAGAAAAGGGCGTTTAGGTTGGCTTAGATTATTAAAGAAAATCCAAGATACGTTAAAAGGAACAGTAGATCAAAATATTTCCCTAAAAGACTATGACTTTACGCTGGAAAGAAGTCGTAATATGATTACTGCAACGATCAGAGCTGCAGCAAGAAAAGAGTTAGAACCAACAATTTATAAAGTAGGAGATAGACATATTGAGGATATAAAAAGCATTTTTGAAGAGAAGGGGTATGTGGATGAACAAGTTATAGTGCTAGATAGAGTGGAATATATTAGAGAATGGGAAAAACTTTAAATTTATCCATGGGAATGGATAAATGATAGGCTTGATGCCCTTTTTTTAAAAGTTAGTCCAAACCTTTAATCTTCCTCACTAGAGGGAAGTGAAAAGTTTAATTTTAGAAGGTTAGTGGACTTTAAATGACTGGTGAAACAAGAATACTGGAATTAATAAAAGGAATGACTCCTAAAGTAAACCATGGGGTAATTGTTTTTGAAACGTAAAGGGTTATAAAAGGAATTTATCTAAGCAATACAGTTTGTGAATCAAAGAGAAGGAAGGAGTAATCGTCGTAATGGAGTAAAAAACTGATGAGCTAAATCTTACCTAAGAATATATCGCATCTTGGTTTACCTTAATGTCCCTTTTAAATTTTAGCTTTAGGCCTGATAGCTATTTTTTTAGGGGAATTACAAAAAGGCAAAATAGTTGTAAGATGATTGCGGGGTATTA
>NZ_SMMB01000734.1 GCF_009711365.1 Xanthovirga aplysinae
CTTTGAAAGTTGCGGTTGTTGTTATTGCCTTGGATATTATTATTAAAACTTACGGTGTTCATTGCACCAATACTAAGGGCATGGATTTTTTGAAAATTTGAGACATTTCTATTTCCATTAATGGAATCATTGGAACTGATGAGGTTTCCCGTTCCCAGGCTAAAAGCGGTCAATAGTTGGAAGTTTCTTTGATTGTTATTTCCTATGAGTTGATTATTACTGAATTGATTGTTATTATCCCCAATTTGAAGGGAAAAGTTTAACTGGCCGTTTCTATCATTGTTAATTCCCATTATAAGGTTGTCATTAAACACCTCATTCTGCCCAAGCTCAATACCAAGGTAACTTTGAGTGTTGAAGTCGTTGCCTTGAGCTAAGCAGAATTGAAAAATGCAGGCCATGGAGAGTAGGGTAATGATTACTTTTTTCATAATTTTTGAATTTTTAATGGAAGGATAAGTTTGAGAGAAAGTGTTGGATAATAAATAAAAGGACAAACCAAAAATGAAGGAGTTTGTTTTAATTTTTTTATTAATGTATTAAAGAAGGACATTATAAAAAGTAGAATTCGATAAAGGCACTATTTTCTTCGATGAATAGCATAAATTTTAGAATAAAGTGGGCGAGTTATCAGCTTTGATATGATTACTAATTTCTAGCAAGCGTAATTACTTCCACTTTGGGGGTAGGTGTAAGTAAAAAATTAAGCCCTCATTTAGAGTGAAGGCTGTTTCTTTAGGAACTCCTCAAAATTATTTCCACTTTTTCGGTGATTTTAGGTAAAAGGGTAAGTGTTTTGGTGTATTGTGGACTCTGATTGTTCTCAATTAAATCAAATAATTGATTTCTTAAGAAAAGATTCATTTCACGTTCTGCTATTATTGCCTCACCAAGGAGTATATTCCTCTATGCACTAAGGTGTAATAACCACTATTTAATCTGACATTGGTGATTTTCTTACATTTAGAAAATACAATTTTTGTAGTTGTCGGGTTGTGTTTTCCATTCCCTAATTAGAGCTATCAGGAAAAAGCGTTTTATTTACAAGGACCAACTACAAGCTAGCACCTGCTGGAGGGGTTCCCTTCTCTTATCTGAAGTATGCTTGCCGTTAAAATGGACTATCTAGCAGACCAGACAATTAAGAAAAGTTTATTCTATTTTAATTAGTTGTTCATCGTATAATCCAACCAAAAGGCTATTCCCATCCTTGTCAACTTTTATTCCTCCATATTTAGCATTTTCAAACTTGTCCGCTTCTCCTTCTTGAAAAAAGAAAGATTCGGCTCCTATATTTATACCCCTCAAATTCTTGGAAGTATATTCTAGGAGATATTCTCCCTTATTTAAAGGAGATCTGCTATTTTGAATTCTTACTTTTTTTGCAATCCCATTTTTATCTAATGTTACCACACAAAACCCCCGTTTAGAAATACGATCGGAGTCAATGTTATCTGATATTTTATATCTTAGCCTCATATAATCTCCTTGCATTAATGACCGAGGGTCAACAGGGGCTAATTCCAATAAAATGAGCTTTCCTTCAGCTAATAAATTTTCTTTTTTTACAATGGAGTTATTGAATAAAACCAGTAGTATAATGAGATTGACAAGGATGATAATCCACTTATATTTTTTCATGGGCATGAAGCTTTCTGGTGATGAAAAGATAGAATATTAAAAATGCAATCCCGGATGAAAATAAAATAATTGATTTAGTTAATAAGGTAAAATTAAGATCGTAATAGTATTGGGAGATAAAGTAAACGAATGAAATTATTCCCATTACCAATCCTGTTTTATGATTCACTAAAAAGCTTATCAAAATAATTAAAACAGCACCAGAAATGGAGGGGGCAAACACTGTTGGCATTAGAATTAAAACACTAAATAAATTTATAAGTATTTTATTTTTTAGAGATTTTATTTTGGTGATTTTCGAAATATTATAAACCAGGTAAATGACCCCAATAATCATAGGTATGGATGATAACCAAACATAGTTTTGTGATATGGGGATTAAACCTTTCTTGCCAAGAACGGTAAGGCCAAGTAAAAGGGAAACTAATAGGCCAATACGAGTTGGATTGTATATTTTGGATAATTTTTTGCTGGCGGATATTATTTTTGCTTCATTCAAAAAATAATAGGTGAGTAAAAAGGTGTAAAATGCAATGTAGAGGTGAACCAAATTATAAGTGTCATTCGAAAGTATTAGGGTAAGTAAACTACCACTAATTATTGTTACGGAAATAAATGATAACATATAATTTTGGGTGATCAATAAGGTACAAAGTGCTATAATAATAGCGATTATATAAATGATGTTTTCATCAATTTTGAAACCTCCTAGTCCTATATAAAGTAAAGCAAGTCCAATAACATAAGTTGAGATACTGACCGTATCAATGATAAGTTTATCATATTCCTTATTTAGCCAATTAGCGGAGAATATAAATCCTAAGCCAAAAATTATTAATCCCAATTTAGAATCATATAGTCCAGCAACTCCCAGAAAGACTAGAAATGCCAGGGTGGCTAAAAGTCCCCCAAGAATAGAAAGAATCTTAATCGACAAACTGGACTTGTTTTCTTTCTGCATTTGATATTCATCAAGAATAGCATTTTCGTCGCATTTAAATTCAGCACCTTCAGATAAATAAAGGTCTTCTACAATTTCTTTAATATGAGTTTCCTTATTCATTTATCCACTTTTTTTGAAGATCAATCAGGTTTTTAATGACGAATGTTACACTAGCAATTACGAACAGGCAGATTATAAAAAACATTGCGGCATCGCTCGAAATATTTATGAGAAAGGCTGAAATAATAATGATAATACTGAGTGGAATTATGGCAAGGTAAAACCCTCTTCTTACTTTAAGCCCATAATTGATCCCAATGCCATATAGTATTGTGGTAAATAAGATTAATACAAAAAATGAGGTTTGCTGTTTATCAAAAATACCGATTGTAATGCCTATGGTGCTAAATGAAACAGAAGCTAAGGCAATGAAGTTTGAAAACCAATTGGGGGAGCTTTTTTTAAATAGCGTTTTTATTCCGACGGTTGAAATCAGTAAGAATGTGGTGTTGATGATGAAAAGTAAAGTAGAAAGAAAAACTTCTGACCAGTGGTGAGCAACTTGCTGCGCATAAAGGATGAGCGTTGTGTTTATTAGAGTTAGGTAGATAAGCCATAAGGGTGCGAAATTTGAAATAATGACCCAAAGAGTTATGAACATTGTCCACCCTAAGAAAAAGTCATATGCATTAGCTCCAGTCTGATAAATTTGTCCAAAAACAGCAATCAATACTCCCACCAAAATTGATGTTCCAGTAAGCAATATGTTTTTGAGGGTTAAACTTATTTTAGAAAAAAGTACGATGGCGGTGGTAATAATGATTAGACCTTCTATTAATCCAATTTTTATGAATTTATGTAGGTCAGCCCAATTGTAGGCAAAAAAGAAAATAATCCCAGCCGTCGTAAAACCTATACCTATACTAATGGAGAAAAACTGAAGAAATTTTTTCCAAGCTCCTAGATCATTATAAATATTTTTTTT
>NZ_SMMB01000730.1 GCF_009711365.1 Xanthovirga aplysinae
TTTTTTTAAACTAATATTGTAGTCAATAGAAAAATAAATTCTAACTTAAGGAGGTTTTTTTATTTTGCGTCGCTCAAACCGTCGTCCAAAATAAAAAATCCCTTCATATTTAACGTATGAAGGGATTCTGTGGAGTCGGAGGGATTCGAACCCTCGTCCAGCTAAGGAAACCAGTGTGCTTTCTACATGCTTAGTAATGCTTAATTGTCGGGGGAGGCAGGTGCAGTACAAACCAACGATTCCCCTTACCTGTTTAAGTTTCGCTTAGGATTAACAGTATCACCCAAACTAGTCCATTCAGATCGACACTCTGGATTCCGGACCGATAGGACAACATCCGGCAGAATGTGGCTCGGGAACAATGTTGCTCAACCGATTATAGCCCGTTAATCGAAGACATTCCGTCTAGGATTAGGCAGCCATAGCGTAGTTAGACTCGCCAATTATAGTTCGAAAGTTTTATTTACGGGAAATACTTACAACTCCCGACATGCTTACACCTAATTCGCACTTCCTGTCAATTCCAGTCGACCCCAAGTGTTTTCATAGGTATTAGTCTCATATTCTTTGATATTCGAAAATGAGGCTACAAATATAGGTTATTTCCGTCAAAAACGGCATAAATAGAGGAAATATTATGAATTCACTCCCTCTTTTTCCCTTATTCTAAAACGAAAGTTAGCTATGGAAGGTGCACTTGAGGGGATTATCCTACAAAGCAAAGTGGAAAAAATGAAGTGAAACTGCCGAACTCTTCACAATCTTTGATAATGCATGATGATAAGGGCCAGATTGGACTTTTTAGAATGCTATTTCGGAATAAATTGTTAACTTGCGCGAATGGAGAATTTTGTTGTTTCTGCAAGAAAATACAGGCCGGGGACTTTTAATAGTGTGGTGGGACAATCACATATCACCACTACCTTAAAAAATGCTATTCAGAATAACCATTTGGCACAAGCTTTTTTGTTTTGCGGCCCTCGTGGGGTTGGAAAAACTACCTGTGCACGTATTTTAGCCAAAACGATAAATTGTGAGCACAAAACAGAGGAAATGGAGGCTTGTAATAATTGTGCTTCCTGCCAATCGTTTAACAACAACAGTTCCATGAATATTCATGAACTGGATGCAGCCTCTAATAACTCGGTAGATGATATTCGAAATTTAGTTGAACAAGTGCGTTATGCTCCTCAGTCCGGTAAATATAAGATTTATATTATTGATGAGGTGCACATGCTTTCGAATGCAGCCTTCAATGCCTTTTTGAAAACATTGGAAGAGCCACCTTCTTATGCCATTTTTATATTGGCTACTACTGAGAAACATAAAATTATTCCTACTATTCTTTCCCGGTGTCAGATTTTTGACTTTAACCGTATTCAGGTATCAGATATCAGCGGGCACCTTCATTATATAGCAGGGCAGGAGCAGATTGAAGCTGAGGAGGAGGCCCTTCACCTAATTGCTCAAAAGGCGGATGGGGCTTTGAGGGATGCTCTTTCGATTTTTGATCTGATTGTAACCTTTTCTTCGGGAAAGAAAGTGACCTATCAAACCACGATTAAGAATCTGCACATTCTTGATTATGATTACTATTTTAAGGTAACAGATTTCTTGGTAGGGGAGGAAATGTCACAAGTTTTGTTGATTTTTGATGAAATTCTAAAAAATGGTTTTGATGGCCACAATTTCATTGTGGGGCTCAGCGAACATTTTAGAAATTTATTGGTAGCCAAAGACAATAAGACAGTCCAATTACTGGAAGTTTCTGAGAATGTACAACAGAAGTACAAAGAGCAGGCAAATGCAGTTCCTCTGTCTTTTTTGTTGACAGCATTGAACTTAGCCAGTCAATGTGACATAAACTATAAAGGAAGTAAAAATCAGCGCCTTCATGTTGAGTTGGCTTTGATGAAAATCGCTCATATTCCTTCAGCAGTTCAACTTGCGCAAACAAGGGAAGGAACTCTTGACCAAGAGGCAAAAAAAAAAACTACATTAATTAAGTCAGAAGCAGCGCCAAATGCTGTGGAGGAAAAAGCCAAGGTTGCTTCCAGGAGGGCCACTCCTTCCGTTGTGCTACCTAAAAAAACAAGTACACCGGCTTCAAAGCCATCCCCTCCAGTAGGTAGTTTGCCTAAAACTACAAAAATAGAGGGAATTTCTTCTCTTAAGGAAAGTATTGCCACTTATCAATCTACACCGCAGACAAAGGTAAAAGCCGTGCAAGATGAGGTTGTTCAAGATTTTGCTTTTACTCTAAATCAACTTCAGAAGGTATGGTCCCAATTTGCTGAGCAATTAAGAAAAGAGGATCGATTGGCTGAGTTTACAATACTTAAACATCCATATTCCCTTGGTGAAAATCATTTAATCCGGTTGGAACTAGCTAATGCAGTACAAGAACCGCTAATAGAAAAATTAAAACCGGAATTGCTGGGATTTCTTAGGAGAGAACTGAAAAATAGTTTAATTCAATTGGAAACAAAACTGGTTGCTGGTGATAATAAAAAAATGATTTATACACCTCAGGAAAAACTAAATTACTTATCAGAAAAATACCCTCAGGTAGTGGAATTGAGAAATCGTCTAGGGTTAAATCCTGATTTTTAGGGATTTTATTGAATAGGTGAAAAATAATTAAGAAAAAGGATGATAAATTAATCTTGGCCTAGATTTGTCGGGAGATACAAGATCTTTGAGAATCCTAATAAACTAAACAGTTATTTCTTTTACTTCATTTAGTGCCACCTCTGTGAGGGGTTTAGTGACAAATTTCACTACATGATTGTTATTCACAATTTTATCTATATCTCTCTTATTATCTGAACTTGATAAAATTATTACCTTACATTTGTCTTTAACAAGGTTTGGAAAACTTTCAAATTCATATAAAAAAACAAACCCATCTACTATGGGCATATTAATGTCCAGAAAAATAATATTAGGCAATCTTTCTTCTACATCTTTATTTTCCTCCAGGTATTCTAAAGCACTTTTTCCTGAATTTTTTATCACTACCTCTTTTGCAAAGCCCGTAATTTCGATGATTCTTTTACTGATAAAATTATCCGTATCATTATCATCGACCAACATCACTAAATCTATAATTTTTTTTACCATTATTCTATCTGCTTTAGTCTGGGAGGCTTTTGTTTTGATGCATCCAATACAAGATAAAAATTATTTATAATTCATTTCTAATCAAAATAAATATAAATCTTCATGATTTTTTCCTTTGTATCTTCAAATTTTTAAATCCTTAATCTAATAACTTCAAATTATGGTTTCCTTGTATATTTAGCTGGTGCTGAAACCAAATTATTAGAAATACTACTACCTTAACAATTTTGAAAGGACTTTCTTCCCCATCCGGGATTTTTACTTAGGGATGTCCATTGGATATAAAGGTGAATTATTCTTTGAAACTTGATTGAAATCTATTTTGGACTCTATTAAACTTAAAAATATTTGATGAGGCCAACTCCTAGTTTCAAATTTTGGAAGTTAGGGATTTGATTAACTGTCTGAATTTGGATTTATCTAATA
>NZ_SMMB01000194.1 GCF_009711365.1 Xanthovirga aplysinae
ATAACGGCCGATGTATGCTTTGTTGGCATCCCGGAGGGTGCCAATGAAGTATACATTATGTTATAGCCTTTTTATTTTGTTTTTCTATTAAATAATCCAAGGGTAATCAGTCCTGATCCAAAAAGTAATGCTCCTCCCACAAAAGGGAATCCTGCTCCCACTAAATCCTCTATTCTTGGAGACCATAAAAAAGGGAAGCAAAATAACATGCCAAAAATTCCTGCAATCATGCTTATTACTGACATCCCGTTAATAATGTTAGATGTTATTTTTTCATTCATACTTTATCACTTTAAGTCCATAAATATTTTCTTACCTTAATCAATCTAATAAGTCTTGCGTTGTCCTCCTCATATTGATTTTCAGTCCAAATAGGATCAATTTCTGCATCTAATTCTTTTTTTACTCTTTCTTTCCACCATTTGTACAAATCCTCTATTTCTTTTTTTGCTAATATGGTTTCTTCGTTTTGAGTCCAATCTACATGACCATTTAATAGATTCTCTTTTTCAATACAATCTGCCAGAAGCTGAAAACAAGCATGTAATAAAACCAAATCTTTATCACACCATTCCCCCTTTAAGGAATCAATTTTTAGTTGACTCGGATTATTCATTTTTTGAATTGGCTATAACGGCCCGGC
>NZ_SMMB01001198.1 GCF_009711365.1 Xanthovirga aplysinae
CCATTCTATCTGTATTTCTAAGTATTTATCAATTTAAAGATAGATCACCATTATTTTATTCTATATATATATAAATTAGACTTTACAAATAAGCTTTGAAAGACTAGATACCGTTGGTTTTTCATTCATCCGCATAATTGGTATGCATAGAATTCTTTATTCAACTTTAATCCTTCAAAAATACTGGATTAAACTACTTGTTCCTCCTTGTCCAATTCAAAGATTTCTTCATCCGGAATTTAATTTGTTAAAAATAAAGAAAAGCCCCCTATCGTCACCAAACTGTTAGGGGGCTTATTAGATGAACAAGAATAAATAATATTGTATAATCAATTGGGCAACTATCTTATTGTAAGTCATTAAAGGTATTAGGTACATTAACCGTAGTGTGGACAAAGTCCCATAAGGAGTACCCTTGAAGGTCTGACATCACTACAGCGGCTTGAGTAGCTTCCAAATCATTCCCCGCATCAATACTAGCCTGTACCTCTGATATAAGTTTCCCCAGATAGTCAATAGTAAAATCAAGAGCTTCAGGCCCAACAGGTCGACCATGGCCAGGCACAATTGTAGCTTTTGCAGGCAAGAAATCTCTTATAGCGCTCATAGTAGCAAGTGATGGTACTGCACTTCCATCTAACACCCAAGGAACACCTGGTGCCTCTGAAAGTTGTGCATTTCCAGTATACATAACTGCTCTTTCTGGAACATAGAAGAAAAGATGGTAAAAAAAGGAATGGCCTATCTTCCACCATAAATCATATCAACTCCATTGAATTTCATGAGAGGTTTATAGTTGTGGAACCCCTTACTTTACGAGAGAGTTGATCTGGGAAGCTACGGGTAAATGTTGGTGATTTTAGATGTTTTTTGATAAGATGTGAAGAACATCTCCCTTTATCCCCCTTTGAAGGGGGATATTGGTCTATAGGACTTAAATACTGAACCCTTTAGGCAATAGTAATGGATCATGAGTAGGACAAGGGGAAGTTTTAGACCGGCTTATCTCCTGGGAAGTGTTGCTCTTTGTTGCCTTTTGGATTTCTGGATGGATTTTGTGGGATGCTGGCGAGAGCAAAAAACGGACCAGTGATAAATGGTGGTTAGAAGTGGTTGGACCTTATTAAATAATAACTTATCAATTCCTTATCAATTAAAATAAAAGCTAATTCACATTGGCATCTTCAGAAATTAAAGAATTAGGCCAGTGGACAATTTCATATAACCCTTAATCTATCCACCTATTTTAGGACTAGACATTCCTTTTAATTAAAAAAGTTAAAAAATAAATTAAGCTTGTGATCTGAGTCAACGGAGTTAGAAAAAAACAGGTTGATATAGACACCTGTTTTTAATCTTTTTTCTGAATGAAAGTAATAATCCAATTTTGAATTATATATTTCCCTGCCTAGCATTAAAGTCTAAACTTTAGAGAAAATCTTTTTCCTATTTTTAATCAACCCATATCCCCCAATTACGAATAGCAAAATCATCAATTCAGGTTCAGACATGCGTTGGGCTTCCTCTCCTAGGTCATACACTTCTTTTGCTGCCAATACCTGAGCCTGTTTCTTTTTAAGTACTTCTTTTTGGGCTTCGTTTTCTACCACTATAAAGGAAGTCACTGGCGTCATAATCCTCGCTATAAAACTACTTCTCACCATATTCAGCCATTCTTTTTCATAGCCTTCGGGATGTAAACTATGGGCCATCCATTTCCCCTGCATCTTCAGGGCTGCCTCCCAACTACTTTCTTCTATTTTAGTTTCATTTAAGTCAATATGCTTTTCCCTTGGGATGATTTCTGGGGACTCATTGGCGGGTAAATAAGCCAGGGGCTGTTTTTCATTTGGCCAGGCAAAAACCGGGATTGAAAACTGAAAAGCTGGAGTCTCTACCACCGCCTCTTTAGGTTTTCGCATCAGGGAATGAGAAATTAATTCGCCCTTGATGTCTACGGTATAAAAGTAATTACACTCCGGAAAAGTTATTTTTAAGCCCGAAAAATCTTTCTCGATTATGGAATTGCCTATATCGTCAGTCAGTACCACCATTATAGGATAGGTTGTGGACAAATCTTCATAGGATTGAACCAGGATCTTTTTGATAGCCCTTTCTAAAAAGAATCCACCTTCAAAAGGCTTTTTTTCCAACTCATCTTTCCAAGAATCGGTTAGCTCCTTTGTTTGAGAATACGTATTGGTGAAAGTAATTTTGGCATGCTTGTTATCAATGGGGCCATTTTTAAGAAGGGATTCAATCCTTTTTACATACGTATCCCTGTATGGCTCTTTAAAATGGGAGACATCCACAATAAAATGATAATAAGGGGTTCTGGTCACCAAGGGCAATCTTTTTTTCTCCATTGAAGAAACATATACTACCGCTTCCTTTTTATTAGCAGCCTGAACCATATAATCTTGGTCTTTAGGCTCCCCTAAAAGAATTTCCTGTCCCTCAATTGTAATGTTGACTGCCTCCTTATGAAGTAATTGAATACCTGTTTTCCTTGTTTCCCCTGCACTAAAGGGAAAAACCTTAAAGGAAACCCTGTTTCCAGACTTATAATAAAGCAAGCCGGGATCTCTATTTTCATTTCTGATTTGGGAAAAAATCCAACGAGCCGTTTTCTTTTCGGTCAATATTCCCTTTTCTTTTTTATCCCCCACAAAAAGATAATAATCACTTACCCAACAAGCCGTTGGCAATTCAAATTCAGTCGCAAACTCTGAAAACCTATTGTGTTCATTATTATTGGTAATTTCCATATCTACCCAACTTTTCCAAACCTTTTGATCCGGATCGTAAACGCTATTGGTCCGAACTTTAGAAATATGCACTTCCTCATTTCTAAGAATTTCCTTTCTCCCATCTAAGGGCTTGCCACCAAAAAACACACGCTCAATCTTATTAATTTTGGCATCGGATAAAGTAAGGTTGTCTAATACTAGCCAGTTAAAATAGGTAGATAAATAAGGAATGTTCCTACCAAAAAGTAAGTCGCGGCTTCCACTTTTATGGTGCTTGATAATTTTTATGGTTTTGCTCAAAGAGCTTTTATCAATGGCATAGGTTTGGGAATAATCCGGGTAATAAAGAAAATCGAGGGTTTCTTTCAATACTATTTTATCATTCAAATAGGTGAAAGTTATAGAAAAAGGTATAACGGAAATACAAATAAGAAATACGAATAAAAGCAGTTTTGGGGACAAGTAAGACTTTAAAAAACGAAAATCTATCGATAGTTGCTGCACATGGGCAACAAATAAGACCAAGGGAGCCAATAGTAAAAAACCAATTCCGATTAAAACTATAGCAATAATAGAAAGGGGCAAAAAGGGAAGAAATACAAGAAAAAAGTAAAAGGTAAAGGAGAACGTAATACATCTTCCGGCAAAAAGAAATAGGCGGTACTTTGCCGATTCAGGATTGGGCAGACAAAGCAATACAGCATTCAAAACGGTCAGGATATAGAAGAAAGGATGATTAAAATCCCCGAAAACTCCACCATCTCCACTAGAACTTGCCAAGTTATACAGATAGCCGTTGTTAACTGCAAGACCAAGAAGCGGAAGAATAAGAGAAACGATAACCTTCCACAGCAAAGAGAATTTATTTGCTTTCTTCCCCTTTTTCAGCGTCAAAATAAAAACCCCTCGAATAAGAAAAAACAAAAAAACTACGGTCCCTGTGATCACCAAAATAGTTAAAGCATGCATGTGAAAATCAGAGGGCAAGGATTTCCAAAGAGGAAGGACAAGCTGAAAAAATACATAGCAGACAATGGGGACGGCTATAGCTTTGGCAAAGCTTTTCCAAGCCTGATGCTCTTCATTTTCTTGGGTTAGCGAACGCACAACAACAAAAAGAGCATGAGCCAAAGTGGGCATTAAAAAAGTTCCCACATAAAGATGCAAATCTTCAGCCAACATCCAGCGAGGCATATCCCGGGGGATTATCTCAGAGGAAAAATAGTAATAAATATAGAGGAAAAGAATATGGACAAACAGAGTGACTAACCCATAGTACAGGGAAAGGCCTTTTTTCCTAACTATTAGAATAATAGCATAGAGCAAATGTAAAACAATAAGGACAAGCAGACATGCACCAAATCCCATCCATAGCTGGATATTTTTCTCAGACAAAAGGCTTTTGATAAGGGTAAACTGTCCATAAAATAAAAATAAGAGTAAAGCAACTGGAGCTATATGGATTACAAAAAGCCAGCGGGGATTGAGTAAATTTCGCATTTTAATGAGATTTTATCGTTTTAGAATATTCCAAAGAAAGGTATAGAAAAATTAGAAAGGACAAGTAAATAAAGCTTCCCAAGGCTTCATGAACCCATCCCAAGCTAATATCAATATACCTTTGAAGGAATAATAACAGCAGAATTCTGGAAGCATTCACAAAAACCGTGAGGGCATATCCTGCCAAAAGGGCGAGAGGAAAAAGCACTAATTTCTTCCTATTTGTTCTGATGTTATTTAACAAGTTAAACAATATTAAAGTATAGCATAGATTCCAAAAGGTAAAGCCTGAGCAAGATTTATCAATTACCATATTCAATTGCTCATGAAAAAAGCCTCTGTCATTTGAATAGATAGAAGGGGAACCCATAATAAAAGAGATTATATGGTTTGTGGGTTGAAGTAAAAAGAGAAAAGCATCATTATCTGCATGGCGAAAGTAAAATTTGAATACCACAACAAGCAGAAGTACACACAGGTAGTAGGGCGCATTTTGACTGGTTTTTATATTAAGACTAAGGTTTTCCATTTTTTAGTTGATAATAACTGATTTAAGATGTATCAGTTGAAGGTTATTGACACATATAGTTTTTGGTTTTCCAATCCATATAATTCCAGGAAATTGGGGAACAATTTAGGCAAAGGTTAAACCAACTAAGGGAATGTTCGTTCGTTTCATAGTTATTATTTTAAAGTACTTTGAAATTCAAAGTTGATCATTAAAAAAAAGAACTCAGCTCTTTTTACTTTTCTTTACTAAATTCTCCAAAGCCTCTAAATGAGCCAGGAAGGCCTTTTTCCCTTCTTGGGTGGCCATATATTGGGTGTTGGGTTTTCTGCCTATAAACTGTTTATGGACATCTATAAAACCAGCTTTTTCCAATGCTTTCAGGTGACTCGCCAAATTTCCATCGGTCAATTGTAGCAATTCCTTTAAAGCGTTAAAATCCAGTTTTTCATTCACCATCAGCACTGACATCACTCCCAAACGCACCCGGCTTTCGAATGCTTTGTTAATATTTTGGATCACTGTTTTCCCTTTTCATATTTTACATACATGAGGAGCCCATAAGCTATGTGCAAAATTCCAAAACCTATGGCCCAAAAAAGTAAGCCATACCCAATATAAACGCAGGAAATTAATCCCAATGCAATTTCAATTAGCCCCAATTGCCGTACATCTGTGAAAGTATACTTAGACACATTCACCAAAGCTAAACCATAAAAGATGAGTGTTAACGGTGCTATGATACCCACATACCCCCTTTGTAGGAGAATCAAACTTAATATGCCACCTGTAAACAACGGAATCATCAAATTGATCAACAGTTGACGGGCCTGTTTGTCCCATAGACTTGCCCCCGCCTTTTTAGCCTTGCGGTGGGTTAAAAATAGTCCGGTAAGAAGAGACAGGGTTAAAACCAACAGAGCGTCCAAAATTAATAAATTAATAGTGTTCGTCTCCCCCAAATCTACCCTTCGGTAAACCAACTGGTAATCGTTCTGATAGATGGTCCAATAGGCAAAGGCCGCTCCCAGTAGCGCATAAACTCCCGCCATCACGCCTGATAGGCCACTTAGGGAAAGAAAACGGGAAGAACGCTCCATTAAAGAACGAATCTCTGTAATTTCATTAAGGTATTCTTGTTGTTGCTTCATCATAAAGTACTTTGAATTTCAAAGTTAGTTAATTTACATGAATTTGCAATGGGTAGTTTGATGAAATTGGGAATTATTTTTTTACAGTCTTTGGAAGAAGGTTGAATAAGGTGGGTTTGCAGGGAACTATCTTGCAATAAAATATGAAGCTAGAATGTCTTAATTGCAGGGTGAGTTTATGGGGAGTGCAGGTAAGTGCAGAAATCGAAAAGCTGCTCATTGAAATGTGGTAGATAGGCTCCTTGTAAGTCAGGGATGGGTTGCCATTTAGAGACAATCAAATTGGGGCAGGTTTATATCGGATGCTTAACCAATGCTTTGATAAAAACCAGCTCCAATTGAAAAGAAGTAAGCCTTTAGGGGTAAAATTAAAACAAACTATTGGTGAGTGATTAACGCATTCCATCCATACAAAAATTTAAATAATAATAAATTCCATTTTACAGGTAATTATTTATTTATTACTCCTTCAGGCCTGTGAATAGACAGAACTCGGTGACAGGAATAAGCTGATGATTTTCTCTTGTGAAACTGAATCATTTATTCAGGATGGGGCTTCATTCAACCATCGACCAAAAGAGGACGATTATTTTTGCTCAGGCTTCACAAATAAAAGAGGCTTATACCGAAATAGACCACGATCTTGAACTCCCTATAATTTACGATGTTCCATTATTTCACAGCATAATGAAAATATGGTTGGAGTTTGTCCGAATTATTTTTGGCAAGCTGTATTCTTAATGCCGAAAAACTCAACTAAAGTTCATTAAGTTTTTGTTTCCCTGTCTATAGAACCAATAGCAGATTGCCCGAAAACGTTTAGATAAGAGTCTAATGAGAAAACAAAGTTTAGCATATTTTCACCCTGTTCTTCCTAACTCATATCCTTGGTATAAGGATGAGAAGTACAATTTTAAGAAGTATATTATTCCATTACTTTTTGAGCAAGGATAATAATCTCTGTCAGCTCATCGATCAACAGAGGTGGCAAAAAAAGTACATTGTCAACCGGACTTAGGGTAGTCAGAACGGTGTACTCCTGAGTAATCGTATTGTAACGCATGATTTTGTAAGGTGAAGTATCCTCTAAAGGAAAGTTGGCCTTTACAGTGATTTCATTATATAGGAAATTACGGATATATACCCAGTATGAATTGCCTGTCTGTACGCCAAAGGCATTTACATTTTGGCCTTTAGTTACTTCAAACCCTTCGAATGTACCCTGCCCTGCAGAAAGCATTTGCTCCGTAATTTGTACAGAGGGAGCAAAACTGCCAAGGGTGTCCAGTTGGGTGTAATCTTGCCACCACCAGGTCAAGGGATAAATAGGGGTAGGAGAAAAAACACCAAACCATAAGCCGGTGCGTAAATCCCTATCATATGTTGGTAAACTGCTTTCAGATGGCCCTCTTTGGGAATTCACACTAAACTCCCCAACGATAAAAGGTTTATTAAACATGCTATTGTACTTGTTTACCACCTCATGTATGGTGCCCGTTTGCCCGTACAGATGCTCCTGGGAAAGCTGAATGTCAGGGATAGTAAATAGTCCGGCTATAAGAGAATCGGAAATACTGGTAGTAAGAATGTGGGAGTGAGCGTTATCGGTACTTTTCCAGTAAGCACTCATCTCCTTGTGCCAGTCCACTACTTTGGCAGCATTTATATTTCCATCATTGATAACATTATCGATTTCATCCCAAAATTCAACAATCGGAATGTAAGGGGAATAGCCCCACCGAGAAATAATATACCTTAAGCGGTTCTTGTATTGCTGCTTGGCCGCTTCCAAAGTAAAGAATTCCTCCGGTGTAGTGGCTGGCCCTCCCAGATTTACATTATAATTATTTCTGGGCCAGAAAGCCGGGTTTCCAAATTCATCAGGCTTGGTGGAAAGAGCGCCGAAATAATCCAGTGTCAGCTTCGCATACATTTTATTTTCTTCCAACAGGTTTACTAAGAAGTCCATGCGCTGTATCGCGAACTGATTATAGGTATTTGTAGTATCGTTAGGATACCGACCCCCAGCGGTGATTTTCCATTCCAAGGGTAAATTCCAAGGACACATCCAAGTACTAATCATGTTCATCCCCTTTTCTTTATAAAGAGGGATAAGAAAATCGTAGGTATAAGACTGTATATCAAAAGGGACATCTGGCCGTGGCTCCCAAGCCAGGTTAATGCCAATACCCCGGAATTTTTTCCCCGATTCAAATTCCAAAGTCCAGAAGGAAGCATCCGTAGTGCTTAAAAAACCATCCTGAGGTTCGCTGCCCACCTCTTCCTCAACAAGAAGGGAATATTCCGCCGATTTTTTCATTGCTTTTCCTTCTTGGGTGATCAACAAAGAGACCTTATAGGTTCCTAATTCTCTGGGTGCCCAATGGGTTTTCCAAATAGAAAGGCCAAATATACTTCTATCAAAATAAAAAGGGTGCTGAAACTTAGCTCCCGAAGGGCTCACAATTTGAAGATCCAAAGCGATTTCAAATTGATTGAAAGGATTTTCAAAAGAGCCAAAAAGAATAGCGCTAATGACTGTCTTGGCATAAGGGGTGGTAGTTTTGGGGACATTCATTTTCAAAAGAATGGCCCCGGATTTCTTATGAGAATCAATTTTGCTGGTGCGGTTGGATTGTGCCTTAGCAAATTGAGTTAGGAATAAAAGAAGGCAGAGGAGAAAGGCAAAGGAAGGAGTTTTCATAATCTTAAGAGGCTATACATATAAAATAATCTATTTTATAGATAATGTGAAGAAAATGATCCACAGAATTTTAATACGCATAAATGGACAACAATCCCTTATTAATCAGTTGCTTGATCGGCCCAATAAAATTTTATTGAAGATTCCCTTTCTGCTCTAGGTGTTATTCACCACCGATGGGCCATCATTGCGGAACAGGAAGATGTTATTAGTAATTAATTCTTGGGGCAAGCCCCAAGGCATTTTGGGCCTTTTTTATTGATTCCAGGCTAGCCTCAGAAATTTCATCACATAGAGCTTGAATACTCTAACTTATTCAATAATAACCCGTTGTGGCTGTAATAATTCATCCCCTATTTGTAGGTGCAATAAATAGATACCCGCCTCTAAGGAATAATGACTTAAATCAATAATTACGACTTCGCCTGCCCATTGAATATCTTGTGGGGCTATGGGGTAATTTCCCTTCCCCCAAATACTTTGTAGTTCTACTTTAAGCTTTTGATCTGATGGAGTTATTCCCATCTCTATCTGTAAAAATTTTGAAACAGGATTTGGAAATAACTTAAGTGGTTCCTCCTCAGGTATTGCCTTACTGGCATTTTCATCCAAAGCTGAAACTGCAGCATCTTTATAGACAAAGCTAGCATAAACCGCCTCCTGCTGTAATTCTCCTGTCTTCAAAACCTCAGCCCTATTATTGGTTCCAACGTTAATGAATTCCGGACCAGCCAACAATAAGGTGGTTTCTTCCGGAACTAAAGCAGTTTGGTTTCCAGCTTCATTTCTTTGAGTGGGAGTGTTTACACCAATAATCATTGCTTTTAAGCCACCACCCAGATCATCGATTTTCACATCTACATCTTCTCGGTTGGAGAGTACGGCTGGTGGCGTTCCATAAAGAAGGATTTCAAGTAAGTGCGGTTTATCAGGATTTCCTTGATGGGTTTGAAAAGTTTCTAACAGGATATTGAAATTTGAAATAGGCGATTGATGCTTTGAGGGGTGATCTTTTTCTTCTGTTACGCCAGCATAGGCTACATAAAGGACCTCATCTTCTTTATAGTTTGACTCTTCCGGCTGGTCCACTGCCTCCTCTTCATTCACAAACTCCATTGCAACCCTTGTTTTCAATAATTCTTGCATCGTACTGTTTCGATTGGAAACAGAAGGTAATTTTTTATTTGAAAATTCATTTCCCCCAGTTCCATTGACCTCTTCAGGCCCATTGCCAACTATTGGAGCCTCCACCACAAGTTCAATAGGAGCAACCGCTTCATTTTCTAGTCGCTCGTTAGAGGCCTGGTGGTCTAGTTCAATTAACATTTCCCTGATTCCATTAGGTAAGTCAATTACCTCAAAGCGAACCTCTCCTGAGGAAGAACTTACCTTAGGTGTTTTACCGACAAACAGTAGCCTGGCCTTATGCGGATTGTTAATGATGCTATGACGATCCTGCTCTAAAGCTAAGATAATAGACCCAGACTGCGCCCATGTTTTAGAAAAGTTTAGTGAAAGGAATCCCAAAGTTATAATGAGAAATTTGCTAGCCGTTAGTAAGCTTTTTTTCATAAGGATCATTTTTAGTTCATTAAATCATTAGAAAAACTTTGGATGTGATCAATTGTTCTCACTTTCAAGATATATCCAAACAGGAGTGTTCGATTGTTTTATTTTTTCAATTGACCACCGGAGGCACCGCATTTGAAATTGTAAAGGGAGAAAGGCCAAGCGTTTTACCAAACGCTGCAGCTTCAGCCTTGGAAAGAAGGTTGAATTTGATGGGTTTTAAGATGGCTTGGCTCCTGGGAGGTGTTACTCTCAGCTGACCTTTGGGTTATAGGTTGGTTTTTTTGGGGTGCTGCCCATTGCATAAACCAGATAGATGTCATTTTGGGGAAGAAATAGCATTGGGATGTTCCGGTTCCATGTAGGAATGATTTTCTAGGATAATAGTTTGAACCCAATGGTTAATTTATTCTGAAAAGGGAGGTTTTACAGAGTTGATTCCTTTATTTATAATGAGAAATAGGGCAATGGCACAAGATGTAAGCTTGCAGTGGTGGGTAGATATTGTGGCTGTAACATGTCCCGTTACTGCTTTTGGCTTTGGGAGGGTGGTGAATACCCTACAGCCTGAGTGGATTGTGACCTTACGGCGAAGAATGGGAAGAGACAACCCCACCGGTGGTTTGATGTAATGAGAGAGGGACGAACAAATAAAGGAAGGCGGCCGGGAAGCTACCAAAAAAGCTATTTCCATTCTGGATGTAACCTTTCCATGGGACTATTTAAAACCCGAGGACACAAAGTCGTTCAGGACTTTTATAATAATTAGTTTCTCTTATTTGGCATGATCAACCCATGTCGGGTTATAATTTCAGAAACATCCTGCTTATAGTGGCTATTATTTAGCTCTTCTTCGGCTAAAATTGGGTCGTACTTTTCTTTGTGGACTTCATTGCTT
>NZ_SMMB01000089.1 GCF_009711365.1 Xanthovirga aplysinae
CCAGTCGTATGACCTTCCGTTAATTAATGGGATCATGTTTTATTACTTATAATTGTACTGAAAAACCTATATTTACTTTAATCTCTCTAGCTACACCTACAGGAACCAACTTTACATCAATTGATAAAGTAGAAGTGCTAAGAACATCCTGATCAGGATTGATGGTAATGCTGTAATCTGAAAGCTCACCATCCTTGGCCATCTGCTCCACGCGCAATTGTGCCTGCGACTGGAAACTTGCCACTGTATCTGCTGTTAATTTACCAGAAGCATCCACATACAAAGGAGCGTTCAGGTTAGGTAACATCATTTCT
>NZ_SMMB01000711.1 GCF_009711365.1 Xanthovirga aplysinae
ATTAGTATTACTTTTTCTGTTTTTCCTGGTATTTGTTGCGTCTCAACTTAGTGCAAGGACAGTGGCTTCTGATACTACTCAAACCAAGGTGATGGTCATGGATATTAAATCGGACATCGATCCAAGAATGAGTAGATATGTGGATTTAGCATTAGAAAAAGCTGATTTAAGCGAGTCTGATGTAATTATTATTCATATGGATACATATGGAGGGGCTTTGAAGGACGCTGATAAGATACGTACCAAGTTACTGGAATATGAAAAACCAATTTGGGTATTTATTGACAAGGATGCAGCTTCTGCCGGAGCTTTGATATCTATTGCTTGTGATAGTATTTATATGGCCAGGGGAGCCAGTATAGGGGCTGCCACTGTCGTAACCGGGCAGGGAGAAGCCGCACCGGACAAGTATCAATCCTATATGCGATCTATTATGCGTTCAACAGCTGAAGCAAAGGGACGTGATCCAAAAATAGCTGAGGCCATGGTGGATGAAAAGATTGATCTGGATACCTTAGCTCCTTCGGGTCAAGTGCTCACCCTTTCTACTTCAGAAGCAATACGATTGGGATATTGTGAGGGGCAGGTAAGCTCTATTGAGGATATCCTCAAGAAGAATCAAATGGATAATTACGAAATTTCCCATTTTGAGCTGGATTTTGTTGAAAAGATTATTTCTGTCTTTTTAAATCCCTTTGTGAGTGGCATACTTATTCTGATCATAATTGGTGGAATTTATTTTGAATTACAAACACCAGGAGTGGGTTTTCCTATTTTGGCTAGTATTATAGCCATGATTCTTTATTTCGTTCCTTATTATTTAAATGGCCTGGCAGCGAATTGGGAAATTGCGGTGTTCTTTTTGGGAGTTGCTTTATTGGCTTTGGAGCTCTTTGTTATTCCGGGATTTGGAGTGGCAGGATTTTCCGGCATTGCTTTAATGATAGCTTCATTAGTACTGGTTATGCTTAATAATGACAGCTTTGATTTTTCTTTTGTAGAATTTGGTGCTATTGTAAAAGCGGTGTTAACCATTGTTTTGGCATTTTTGGGTAGTATTATTTTTGTCTTTTTTGGGGGGCTGAAATTTACTGATACGCACATGTTTAAACGCCTGGCTTTGCAAGATACCCAAAAGCGTAAGGAAGGTTTTACTTCCAGTTTTAAAACCATTTCGTATGTGGGGAAAAAGGGTAAAGCTTATACTGTTTTACGTCCCAGTGGGAAAGTGGAAATAGAAGGGGAAATATTGGATGCATACACCCAGGGGAAGTTTATTACAAAGAACAGTGAAATCGAAGTGGTATCTGATGAGGGAACTTCTTTGAAAGTAAGAAAAGTCGAAAATGGGGAGGAGTTATGAATTAAGATTTAAAAGTGAATAGTAGAAATCCAAGGTTTTACCTTACTATATGTGCGGATTTTAACCCATTTTGTTGGAAAAAGAATGAGAAAAATTTCCTTTGTGGAAGGCTGTGGGTTTAACGAATTAAAACCTTGGAATTCATTTATAAAACTTCATATTTAACATTTAACTAAGTCAGGGACTTCCTTAATACTTTTTGCCTTCCAATAAGATAGATTTTGGTGCTCCTTTTCCTCAACCTGTTCGTGAGCCCAGGTGATGTGAAATGGGATGTGCAGGGCATTTGCCCCTATTTTACAAACTGGAATAACGTCGGATTTTAGGGAATTCCCAACCATTAAAAATTGCTCGGTGGTGATTTGGTATCTTTTTAGAATATTGGTGTAAGCCATTTCGTTCTTTTCTGAGAGGATTTCCACTCTTGGAAAATAATGGGCAATCCCAGACCTTGCAATTTTACCTTCCTGATCAAATAAATCTCCCTTCGTGATGATCATTAATTCAAATTCTTTGGATAGTTTATGGAGTGTTTCTTTAACCCCATTAATTAATTCTACTGGATGTTTTAGCATTTCTCTGCCAAGGTTAATAATTTGTTGGATCTCCAGGCCACTGATTTTTCCATATGACAATTCGATAGCCGTTTCTATCATGGAAAAAGTGAAGTTTTTTATTCCATAGCCGAAAGATTGCAGGTTTCGGATCATAGTTTCATGAAATCGCTGATCTAAAACTTCCGGTTCAATGTAGGTTTGCAGCATTTCCCTATATTGTCCTTGTGCTTTACTAAAAATCGTTTCGTTCATCCAAAGGGTATCGTCGGCGTCAAAGGCAATGACTTCTATGTTTGTTTTCTCAGTAATCATTTTATTTTAATTAGAGTAAAATCTTTCCTTTTTGGGGACGGTCTGTCTTTCGTGGAGGTGCGTAAAAATAACTATTGAATGAATTTTAAGAAAAAAGGCCTACACACATATTTTATAAATCACCTCAGTTTTTAATCAATTAGGTATCTAGTGAGTGTGAAAAAATGTACTTTTCTAAAAATATGGTCATTTTTTTCTTCCAGATAGGTTTCCGTTCCATGCGTAAAACGGAGATTTAAGAGTTTTCTTGGTGTTGTAAGGTGAAATTTTTTCTTAATCTAAAGATAAGAACTACCTTAACAACACTTGATTTTTTAATTTTGGAATTAATTCAGGCAGTTTGGACATAAAATCGAAAAATAAAAGATGAAAATTATTGGTATTATACCGGCACGCTTTGCTTCAACACGCTTCCCTGGGAAAGTGTTGGCTGATATTGGAGGCAAAAGCATGATTCAAAGGGTTTACGAACAATCCCAAAAAGCCTCTGCACTTTCAAATGTAGTAGTAGCTACGGATGATGAAAAAGTATTTAGTCATGTAAGGGAATTTGGTGGGGAAGTTATTATGACTGCTTCTCATCATCAAAGTGGGACAGACCGTTGTTTTGAGGCTTTGGGCAAACAAAAGGAATCTTTTGATTATGTGATCAATATTCAGGGAGATGAACCTTTTATTGCTCCACAAATGATCGATGAATTGGCTGCAAATCTGGATGGTAAAACGGAATTGGCTACTTTGATTAAACAAATAACTGAGGAGAGAAAGTTATTTGATCCGGCGGAGGTAAAGGTGGTTTATGATTTGCAAATGAATGCTATATATTTTAGTCGGGAGACCCTCCCTCACTTAAGGGGAATTCCTCGGGAAAACTGGCTAAAACAGCATGCTTTTTATAAGCATATTGGTATTTATGCTTACAGAGCTGATGTATTGAGTACAATTAGTGCCCTCGAATCTTCTGCTCTAGAAAAAGCAGAATCTTTGGAGCAACTGCGATGGATAGAGAATGGATTTAAAATTAAAGTTGCAATAACTGATTTGGAATCCATTGGGGTGGATACTCCAGAAGATTTAGAGCATGCCAGAAAGATGTTGGATAGATTTTAATAGTGAGGTCCTTTGTATTTAGTTTTATTACTATGATAGGATCCGAAATACTAGATTAGGAAAAAGTTTGCCTTAATCCCACTTTTTCATTAGTTTGTT
>NZ_SMMB01000593.1 GCF_009711365.1 Xanthovirga aplysinae
AAAAAAAGAAATACAAGCCATCTGTAACCTTTGAAGATAAACATTGGATTGAAGAAAACATTAATTGGTTAATTGAAGTTTTTGGCCTTGACAAATTAAAGGAACAACCCTTTATTCTTCCAACAACTGAGAATTTCCCATATGATAATCTTAGGGATTCAGATCAATTTCAAAAACTTTTTGAACAGCTTTGTGAATGTTTGGACGTGGACCCAAATGAAATAGTTGTAAAATTCTTTGATGATTTTAAATCTAAACAATGGACAACTTGGGTGCCGCATGGTGAGTTCAATCAACCTGGAGGATTATTTCAGCAAATTTACACAACAGAAGAAAAGAGGTTTAATATTCAATTAGCAAAATCAAATCTTCAGAATCCACAGCTTCTAGTTTCCGTTATGGCTCATGAACTAGCACATGTCAAGCTGCTTGGCAGTAATTATGTAAACCGAGATGAAGATGATATGGAACCATTAACGGATTTAACCAGTATCTTTTATGGATTCGGAGTTTTTGTTGCAAACAGCTGTCAAACACAAGATATTTATTGGATAAGTCGCTCAGGTTACCTTCCTAATCAAGTGATAAGTTACACGAACGCATTAATATGCTACATTACGGAAAATGATGCAAACAAATATTACTCTCAATTAAATTACAATACTAAAGACCTCTTCAAACAAGATTTTGAATTCCTTATAAAAACAAACGATACCAAATTATCAAAAGCTAAGGTTTTAGAAAGTGAATCAATTTATAAATTAGGAAAACAAATTGATAACGGTTTTGATAAGAGAAATTACGATGATGTAATAGAAGCAAGTAAGAAGCTTCTTGAGGTAAGTCCCAATAATATTATTGCTTTTAATAATATTGGTTATGCCTTACTTCAACAAAAAAAGTATCAAGCTGCAATTGATGCCTTTACAAAAGCAATAGACATTGATCCCTACTGGGAATATGCGTATAATAATCGTGGTTATTGTAAACTTCAATTAGGAGAAATCGAAGATGCGTTTGCAGACCTTCACAGTTCATTTGAAATGAATCCGGACAATTCTTTTTCATGGAGAAATTTAGGTGCGTACTATTTAAAGAAAAATGATTTGGAGAAAGCCCTGAAACATTTTGAGCAGGCAGAAAAGATTGACCCGAAAACTGAATTAATTAATTTCTATATTGGAAGGACTCATTCTAAAATTGGTAATTTGGAAAAAGCGAAACAATATTTAGATAAATCAAAAGAACTTAATGAATATAATGACACTCCAACAGAATAAAAAAAGGTGGTAACAATGGTGAGCTGCCATGCTTTTCCAGCGCAAGAAAACCATCGCATCTCGCATAAAGAACAGCAGCCAGCCGGACCATTGCCAGCTATTATAAAACTATACTACATGAAAATTACATTAACAATACTTTTAATTTCTATTTCGACTTCAATTTTTTCCCAGAGCTTTGAGAACTTAGAGCAGGTTGATAAATTCCAGATTAATGATTTGACTGTGAAGGTATATTTTAAAGACCCCTCAAAGAGATAATTAAGCAGTATCCAGATTTTGATTATAAAGAAAATAAAGAGAAACATGATATATTATCCGGGTATTTGCATAACAACACATTATACATTTTTCAGACTTTAAGAAAAAAGAATGTAATCAAATCTTACAAATTGACAGGTAATCCTCAGAAAGTAAAAAGTCGAAATTACTTCAATCTTGATATTTATGATAGTCAAGACAACCTTGAAAAATCGATTGATAAAGTAAATGTTGGAGGTTCGTTTTTTGAACACATGTTTTTCTTTCAATCAACTGAGGGCAAAAAGTTTATAGGAAAGGGAATTCAAATGTGGGGATTCTTTGTAATGGTTCAGCCATATTCTACAATAAAGGAAAAAATATCTAAATTGATTAATATGGATATTTCTAATTCGATACCCGAGAATTTGATTGCAAAGGAGCAAACTTTTATCGAACCGCTATTTGAATATCAAAAATGTGGATTAGAGATAATTAAAGAGAGAACAAAAACAATTACAGTATATCAATATGATTCATTAGGAAATATAAAAAACAAAATTCCACGGGTAGAAAAAGATAATTCACTCTATTTATCTTCGACTAGTAAGGACTTAGGTAGTGTAACCAGTTTTCCATACTTTTCCAAGACAGATACAACAAAGAGAGATGGTAAATACATTTTCGTTAAAAGTGGTTTAGAGAATATCAATCATTATCTGAAAGATATCCGATTAACCCTCGATTCAACAGAACAACATGTTGTTAGGATAGATGGAAAATTAATTATACACGGATATACAAAAGATGGTCATTATACATATGACGAGATTTATGTTGCCGATTTTGAGAAAATTGGAGATTGCTATTTACCAAAGACAATAAAGTATTATCCACTTGAGGATACAGATTTATTAAGACCAAGAATTACAACAGAAATTGATTATGAACTAAAATAACGGTTGGCAACAATGGCGAACTACCATGCTTTGCAATTGCGCAAAAGTCAAAACTAAAAAACACAGCAACCAGCCGGATCGTTGTGCTTCATTCTGATAAAATGAAA
>NZ_SMMB01000949.1 GCF_009711365.1 Xanthovirga aplysinae
ATAAACCAAAACCATATCTATTAATTTTTGACAAGTTAAAGGATGAAAATATTCAAGAGCAGGAAGGTTGGTGCTTATAATTCTTCACCTCTTTTATTTAAAACAGTCCTTTCTCTAACTACATGGCTATGAAATACAAATTTTTACTAAGCTTTTTAGCGTTTTTTATTACTATTAATTCCTTTGCTCAGACTACTTATACTATTAAGCAAAATAAAACTGGAAATTCCAGAGCTGACATAAGGGGACAGGCATTTACCCCTAATGTACAAGGGGATGGAAGTGGAAGTATTTCTGCTACAGATTTTGTGTACTTAAAATCTTTTGAGGTAGTTTTTGACCGCGAAGTGGAGCCAGAGATTCTCTACATATATAGCTCACTTCCTTCCGATATCAGTTCTCTGGATGATGGTTCCGGGGGGACGCTTGTAGGGCAAAGTGTCTCAAAAAAAGAGGGAGAATTTCCTTATACCCGCTATGAATTCGAAGATCTTAAACTAGACCTTTCTACCACTTATTATGCCTTATTCAGATCAGATGTTGATCTGGAATTTGGAGGGAGTAGCAATGAAGAGGGCCCCTATCTTGGAGGAAAGATGCTGGTTAATAATGGAACAATCGTGGAGGAAAATAATTTTACAGGGTTAAAATTTATCTCTACCCTTGATAATAATCCCCCTTTAAACCAAAAGGATGTTGATGCTCTAAAAGCACTTTATCATTCCACTGGTGGAGGCAACTGGATGAATAGCTGGGATTTAGAGGGAGATCCATTGGAGTGGTATGGGGTGACATGGAGAGAGGGTAGGGTAATAGAACTATCTTTGGCGGAGAATAATTTAGTGGGGAATATTACTCCTGAAATAGGCCAACTTTCGGAATTACAGGCATTGAGGCTATACTCCAATCAATTGACTGGAAAAATTCCTTCCGAAATTGTACAACTTTCCAAATTAACAGGCCTTTTTTTACAAAGTAATAAATTAAGTGGTGAAATCCCCTCTGAAATTGGAAGGCTTATTAACTTAAAAAATTTGTTCATTTACAATAATGAGTTAACTGGGGCAATTCCTCCTGATATTGGTCAACTAACGAATCTATCGTTCTTAATGGCATGGGCGAATAGTTTGAGTGGCAAGATTCCGGCTGAAATTGGTAACCTTTCTGGATTAGTCGAATTACGGTTGGGTTCAAATCAATTAACGGGCGAAATACCGCTTGAAATTGGGTTTCTTACTAAATTGGAAGTTCTTGATATATATGCTAATGAATTAGTAGGAGAAATTTCTGCTGAAATCGGACTTCTTTCTAACTTAAAGGAGCTTCATTTAGGGTCTAATCAATTAATTGGGGATGTTCCATCTGAAATCAGTCAGCTAATTAAATTAGAAAAACTGGATTTAGGTGGCAATTATATAACCAGCTTGCCAGAGCTTTCTCCTCTTACAAATTTGGAATTTCTAAATGTTTCTTATAACAATCTGACTTTCAAAAGCCTAGAGCCTAATATGGCTCTGGGAGTAAGTATAGAGGATTTTTTTTATATTCCACAGGCAGAAGTTCCCCTAGATTTTTTCTGGAATGAAGATGGAAGTTTGACTTTAGAAGTTTCTTTAAAGGGGGAAAAAAACAGCTATCAATGGTTTAAGGATGGAAAGATAATTGAAGGAGCAACAGAAAAATCTATTTCTGTTACGCCGGAAGAAGAAGATTTAGAATACAGTTGTGAGACAACAAATACCATTGTTTCAGGTTTAACCCTATTCTCTTATTATTATCTTAAGGGAGTACCCAAGGAAGAGTATCGCGCTTTGGTTGCTGTATACGAAAGTACAAATGGAGATAATTGGATAAATAATAGCAGCTGGTTAAATGGAAAGGTCAAAGATTGGTTTGGTGTTACTGTAGATGAGGAAAAGCAGAGGGTATCTGAAATATCCCTTTCTGGAAATAACCTTAAAGGAACTCTCCCCTATGAAATCACCAACCTACGTGAAATGCAAAACCTTTCTTTAGCTAATAATGAGTTAAGTGGAGAACTCCCTTCCAATTTTAGCTGGTTAGGGGGACTACGGATCCTTTCTTTAGCAAATAACCAATTGACTGGAGCAGTTTCAGGACAATTTGGGGGATTATGGAATATTCAACGAATTGAATTAGGTGATAATCAATTCACCGGTATTTCAAATCTCACCCACCTACCTGATTTAAAGTACTTAAGTGTGGTAAATAATCACATAACTTTTGAAAGTTTGGAGCCGAATATGGCTATTAAGGAAAAAGGTGGGGAATTCCTTTATCATGACCAGAAGGAGGTACCAATAATCTTTTCAATGAATGAGGATTGGAGTTTTAGTTTATCAGCCAATGCAGGAGGAGAGAGTAGCCAATATCAATGGTTTAGGGATGGGGAACCTATTGAGGGAGCTAATTCAGCTATTTATGAGGGTGGTGAAGTGAATGGAGTTTTTCATTGTGAGGTCACTAATTCGGTAGTGAAAGATTTAACCTTAGCTTCCCTACCTTGGACGCTGGATTGTGCTGTCGATCTAGAAGCAAAAGAGGGACTGAATAAATTTGAAGCTTCTACTCACCAATGGTATAGTTTTACTGCTCCAACTGATGGGGATCTTATCCTTGCTTCCGAGGCTTTGACGGAGGAGTTGACAGATTTGTATGTGTTTGATGGTTGTTCAGGAAATATGTTATACCAGGAAAGCCTTGATTTCAATGAGGAGTTTTCGCAATCAAATGCTACTATACCCCTAGGAGCTGAACAAAAGGTGAAAATTCTTTGGAAGGAAACAAATGGCCAAATGGTAAATTTTGATTGGTCTCTAAGATTTGAAAGAGAACATATTTTGGGGTCTTCTGAAAGCCTTGAATCAAAATCAATCCTAATTGCTCCTAATCCTTCTTCTTCTATCTTCTTTCTCAAAGGATTGGGGGAAGAGAGAACCTATACCATAAAGGTCCGCAATGGATTTGGTGTTGCTCTAATAACGAAGGAAATAAAAAATGAAAAGGAGGGAATAGATATTAGTGCATTACCAAATGGAATTTATTTTGTAAATGTATTAGGGGCCAATATTTCATCTTTTAAATTGGTAAAGTTTCAATAAGGATTTTTTAGATTGGAAATGGTTACTGTTTTTGTTGAATTACAATATTAAAAAGGTTTGCCTCTTTAACTTTTTTTATTGGTAGATAATAAAAAAATATGAGAAGAAATATACAATTTTTTATTCTGTTTGCCTTTTGTTGGGTAATAAGCTGTGAAAATAAAGAGCCTAAATTAATCCCTAAATTTGAGTTATTGGAAGTTTCTGATACTACTAAAACTTCCGTGGTGTTAAATGCTGAAATCATTGAAACAGGATCCGAAGAGGTTACTGAGTTTGGATTTATATGGAGAATGGGGCAATCACCGAGCTTGGGAGATCCTGAATCCCGAAAGGAAATTATTAACAAAAGCTTTAAAAAAGGACCTTTTTCAGTGCAATTAAATAATCTGGAGACCGGTCCTCATCTTTTTCAAGCCTATGTCATTACGGCTAAAGGTCAATATGCTACGGAAGATGGATTTTTCTCTCCCCTAAGACCTGTCCCAGAAAGTATTTCTCCCATGCAAGGAGCGCAGGGAACCAAAGTGACCCTTAAGGGTAAAAATTTTAGCAAATTTGTAGAAAAAAATGAGGTTTATTTGGCGGGGAAACAAGCTGAGGTTACGGAAAGTACTGAAGACCAGATTGTTTTTATTATTCCTCCTCATCAAGGAACAGGAATTGAAGATATTTGGGTTAAAAGCGACGGTATATCCAGTTCCTCATCTGTGCAATTTACTTATCTAGATACTTTTACCTATTCTCCAAATGAAATAAGAAATGGGAAGGTCTTAAAGGTATATCCTTCTATTGGGCAATTAGATAATGTTTATAAGATTAATGGGGTAGCAGCTACTCCTATATCGAGATGGCGTCTTGATAATTGGAAGTATGAAATTAGGGTTAAGGTACCTGATAATTTACCTTTGGGAGAGGTAACAATTGAAGTGGAGGATATAGATGGGAATGCTTTGGTAAATATTAACGAATCTCCATTAAAAATTCTTCCAGATGGTATTTATACCCAGAAACAAAGTTTTCCAGGAAACCCCGGCTGGGCTTTTGGGTTTACAATTAATGATATAGGCTATGTGCTGGATTTTGGGGATTTATATGAATACAACCCTGCAATAGACTCTTGGCTTCTTATTCACTCATTCGAAGATCTCAACAATTCTAACCAAGCAGTATTTGTGATAGAAGGGAAGGCTTATATTTTCATGGAGTCTAATAATAAGTTATGGTGTCTTGACCCTATTGAAGTGTCTTTGAAGGAAAAGAAGAGTTTTCCTGGAATAGAGAGAAGTGGGCCTGTGGCATTGGCCAGTGGAAACAATGGCTTTTTGGGTTTAGGGAGAATTTGGGATGATGAAAAATTCGTATATGACAACTTAACTGATTTTTGGAAATACAATACTACTACGGATACCTGGTCTAGGGTTTCAGATTTTCCGAAAAAAGACTTAGAAAATAAAGTTATTGCGGTAAAGCTTAATAATAAGGGTTACTTTTTTGGGGATGATAATTCCTGGTCTTACGAATTTAACAATGACTTATTTTATGACGAAAATTCTTCTGCTTTTGCTTTGGATGAATACGTTCCTTTTTTTGCATTGAATGATAAGATGTATTATGGAGTGGATTATTATAATTATGCATTTTTTGAATATGACCCTATAAAGAAAACCTACTCAGAAGAGGCGGACTTCCCAGGCTTAAAACTAAAAGGGGGGAATTTTTTTACCTTTGTTATTAATGATAAAGCATATTTTGGTAACGAGCAGAGAGAGTTTTGGGAATTTATTCCGGCCTTAAAATAATGTTACTCCCTCTGTGGTTTCCTGACTCAATTTGGTTTTTACATAGAGGCACGATTTTTCGTGTCTCTTTCTTTTTCTGTTGTTTTGTCATCAAATTTAAAATTCTTTTAAATTTTTGACTTCCCAAAAAAGTACTATACAATAGCTAAACCTTTCTTCTTCTTAAAAAAATAATTTTAAATAAAATAACCCCGAAACTTTACAGTTTGAACATCCTATCTTATATTTATTCCGTACCTATTTACTATAGGGGATTTTTTTATTCCTAAATAACGCTATTTTAAGACCCTATTCATGAAGTGATTTTTTAAGTTTAAATAACCAAGTCTACTTTTTTACAATTCATACAAGTCTAATTCCATATTTCTGAGCATATAAATCTCAAATCCATTTTTTACAATTATCCCACTTTTAAACCTGGAAGTAGGGTAGAAACTAAGGGAGGACAAAACCATGAAGAGAAAAAATCTATTCCAAAAACAAACCAATCCACAGACAAAAGGGTATAATGAACATTTTAAATCATTTTTTAATGAGAGAGTTGCCTTTTCCTATTTGAGGTCCACAAAGGATACAAGTAGAACTCTCTTCTTTTTAGTATTAGTGATTTTTTCAACTGCCTGCAGCACCGCTAGGATCCAATCAGACTATGATGATAGCATCATGTCTTCAAAATTACTGACCTACAATTTTGCTCTACCTGAGGAGATGAATCCGGATCAAGAAAAGGATTCCCAAAGCATTGTTTTCATGAGACAGACGGTTGAGGATCAGGTAAAGGAGGAAATGTCACGTCTGGGTTTCCAACATTC
>NZ_SMMB01000276.1 GCF_009711365.1 Xanthovirga aplysinae
GCATACGGCCGCCTTCGGTAAAAAATAGTCGTTTCATTAAAATTTTGGCTTAGGTAAATACATGGTTTTTTTAGATAGATGGTTTATCTATTTGTTGCTTTAAGGCTTTAATCTCTTCCTGCTGATGGGCAATGGTGCGTTCCAATTCATCGATACGGGCATTGCTTTCCTGTATGGCAGCGGTATTGATGGCGGTGATGTTGCCATAATGCAGCCCATATTGGTCGCTTTCTTCATCGTAGGAGACAACTTCCGGGAATAGGGGCTCCACTTCCTGTGCTCCAAAGCCTATTTTAAAGATTTCATTAGTTTCTCCTTCTCTTAGGCGGTAACGGATAGGGCGTAAATGACGGACTTTTTCCAGTATGCCGTTTAATGGTGAGATTTCCGTTTTGATTCTTAGATCGGAAGGGGTGATGCTTCCGCTGGCTCTTATATTGCCATACATGATGGCTTCGTTATATTTAACCAAAAGGCCAAGATTGGATGAATTAGAACTTATTCGAACTGGTTGAAACCCTGCTCCTCCAACTTCATCAAAGTAATAAATACAGGCTTCACCTGAAGTTCCAGTATCGTTTGTATTGATTGTAAATCTATAATTTTGATTGACTGAAGAATAAAATTTAGAAAAGCCGCCATAGGTAATAATATTACCATTAGATCTTATGTTTCCATTGATATCTAATGCTTCTTTTGGATTAGTTTCATTAATACCAACACTTTGTGTTTCTGCAATAACCGAGACTACCTTTTTAAGGTCATCGGGTTTACCTGTTTCTAGATAAATATTTCTTCCCCAACCGGAATTGACATCAGATCGTGAAATGGCTCTAATAACCAGGTTTTTTTGATTATTACCATCGTCATTCGACTCAATGTAATTTGCAGCGGTATCATTACCATAAATGGATATATAATTACTTCCCCCATCGGTATTTCTTCTAAACTTAGCGAAACCGTG
>NZ_SMMB01000584.1 GCF_009711365.1 Xanthovirga aplysinae
TAAATATGTTTCTAAATCCAAAAGATTACCTAACAGAATAACTCCAAAAAGCAGATTGAAAATAGCAGAGCTCAATAAATAACACATTAAAATCAGGCTAATAGATCATTAGCCTGATTTTAATCCTCCGTTCCCATATTATACCCTAGTTTTAACAACAGTTTTTTTAAAGATTTCCCCTAATAAATGTCCCCAAAATAAATGGGGACTCCATTTTTGGTCAACTTCAAAGATGCCTAAGGATTCAGTTTTTTATATAGGTTTAGGAGCATGTCGAACTTTCTCAAAAAAATAAGCTAAACACTAGAAAAACAGGTATTTAAACCTATTAATTTTTGAAATGCTTTAATTTCTGTTTTTTTCTACTAGAAAAGATAGCCAGGCCAATCATTGAGCCCCAGGCTAAAGCTGTACTTAAAGCTACTAACTTACTATTATAGTAAATAATTGACGTTAATAACAGAAAACTAAAAAATACAATTAGAATAATTAAAGTGATTCTCATAATAATGATAGATTAAAAAATAAATAATGGTCAAATAAGACCTGCAATTATCTAGCCAAAAAAATTTCTTCTCGATTTTGAATTACGATTTATAAAAATATATCGGTTTATTTTGGGCGTGTATAATGCAAAAAAGGATATTTTTTAAATATTCATTTAAAGTTTAAAAGTTCTTTTGTTATGAGGGATTCTGAAGTTTTAAAATAACATACCTTAAATATTTTTTACTCAATAATGTTGCTTATTATATCACAATGTTATTAATTGTGACATAATTAATCAAAACATTGCTCATGATTATTAGATCTATTGAGACCAGAATGCCTTCTATGACTATTTATGAAGCGGAAAATGACAGTTTTCTGACTTCAAAAGCACCAGAAAATTGTATTTCTGAAGGGCAACCCTCTGCTGATAATAATAATTTTAATTACAGACTGGATTTAAACAGAGAGTTAATTAAAAACCCAGAAAAAACTTTCTTTGCACGGGTAAACGGGCATTCTTTGCGGAATTCGAATATTTTTGATGGGGATATATTGGTGATTGACCGCAGTGTGGAACCCCAGCACGATAAGGTGGCTGTTTGTTGTATTGATGGGGAATTTACGGTGAAGCGTTTACATAAAGTAGAAGATGATTTATTTTTGATGCCTGAGAGCTCCAATTTTAAACCGATTAAGGTTGAAGAAGGAAATGATTTTCAAGTATGGGGAGTGGTAACGTTCGTAATACATACAATGCGGTAAACTTATCCAAAAACTGTTAAAGTAGGATCTAAAATATGAGCTCTTTACATTTTTAAGATCTACAAAACTCCATTAAACTTATTCATATTCATGGCCCAGTTTTTCAGATACTGGGCCCATTATTTGATACCATTTTTAGAGTTGAAAGGCCCATTTTTTAAAAATGAATATCAAGCCCCCCTTTGTAGCACCCTTACTCAAAAAGGATAAAATAGGCTAATGTGAAAGTGCTGAAGACCGTTGAAATCTTTTTTATCTAAAGAGAAAAGAAACTTTTTTTCGTGTTCCTGCCTATATCAACTGACAAATTTCAAAGACAACATCAAAAAAAGACCACTTCATTTTTACTTTTGAATAGGATTACCAAAATTTAAAGTTTATTCAGGATTCATTTTTAATTATTTTTAAGAAAAAGGATGGGCCACTCTATTGAGAAGTATTTCAAAAAAAACCTTGGGAAATGGCTAATGACCATTTTAACCGGACTATTTCTTTTTGTGGTACTGTTCGTTTACAAAGGGTACAACATCCAACAAGGTTTGTCTTACTCAGGTCATGGTTTATTTTTCAGGTCCATCTGTTTTGGGTTGCTCACCTCATTCATATTTTACATTCACGAATTCTTTCTACTCCCAATTATGCCCCTAAGCAATATTCGAAGAAAAATACTTTGGGTCATTTGGGAAGTGTTTATGGGAGCCAATTTTATTTTTTTACTTTTCAACTATTTCTGGAACTGGACAGAATGGTATTGGCCCAGTTATTTTCTGTTAATCCGTGAATACTACCTGGTGATGTTTTTCCCCATTTCTTTTTGCTGGATTTTAAGCAGAAACCCTAAGCCTGTGCCACCTAAATCTAAGAAATTGGCCTTTATCTCCGAAAATGGGAAACATAAACTCCAAATAAAAGCCGAAAATCTAATATACCTAAAATCTGAAGACAACTATGTGGAGATCTATTATATTTCGGATGGACAACTAAAATGTGAACTCCAGAGAAATAGTTTAAAAAATATTGAACAGAAATATTTAGGATCCCCATTCCTTTCTCGATGCCATAGAAGTTATATGATTAACCCAGCTAATATTAACCAAATCATAGCCACTAACCGACAAATTCAACTGGATTTAGGTTATTCCAAAATTATTCCTGTATCAAAAAAATACCAATCCTCATTCACTTCTGAGGAAGCTTAAAAACTTGTCTAATCTTTGTTGCAAGTCCAGGCCTTCATTCCATTTTTTTATTCCAACTATTTGGGGAATAAGTGAAATCTTTGAATACAATCCAGATA
>NZ_SMMB01000261.1 GCF_009711365.1 Xanthovirga aplysinae
TCATTCTGGAGTTCATTTCACTTTATCGAAAAGAAAGTCAGCTTATTTCATTAGACAATATGTCATTTCAAAAATATCTGAAAAAATACTACAAATTAAGGTTGAAAGTAAACTATATCATTACACCTATATGCTTTGCGTTATATATTTTCGGCTTTACAAGGTTGCTGCCATATTTTCAACAAGAGTTTTCCGAAGGTTTTTATACTTATATCTTAATTTCCGGATTTGTCTCACTTTTTGTATTAGCAATAATTATTGCGAACAGCACACTGAAGGAAAGTAATTTTCTAAAGCAATTGAATAGAAGATAGTCTAAAAAAATCAGACCAATACAAATGATCGAAATAAAAAACACCAAAATACAACAAGGTATAAAAGCAATAGCGGTTCGGGTGGTAACTCGAACCGCTTTTTGTGTTTAATTAAGTATATTGTTGTCCGAAAGGTAGTTGTGAACAATCCGCTACTGCTCATACACTAGACCGTTGTGCACAAGTAAGGTACGATAAAGGGAATTGGTTTACACTTTTTGAGTAGGTTTTGATTGAAAGCAAAATCAAATACTGTTATCCATTAATCATACCGGACTCCATAAGTCGATTTCTTTTTATAGCCAAAGCACAATACAAGGAGAACTTTGTGGCCTCTAAAGCTGAATTTACAAAGGTTTTTAAAAGGTATGGTTTTCCCAAACAAATTCATACTGAAAATGGTGGACCCTTTGGATCGGTAGCAGCGATCCAGCAGTTCACAAGGCTCTCCTATTGGTTTATTGACTTGGGTATTCTACCTGTAATTTCGGACCCGGCCCATCCGGAACAAAATGGCAGACATGAACGGATGCACAGAGATTTAAAGGCAGCTTGTGCTATGCCCTCTGCTTTTGATTTA
>NZ_SMMB01000139.1 GCF_009711365.1 Xanthovirga aplysinae
AACCTTACACAAAAAATTTGATTTCGATCAATGTAATAAAAATGTCGACTAAGAGCTTAAATTGTAGGACGAAATTTTTGATATGATTTTCACCTCAATAGGGTAAGGAAAACTTCAACCTTACCCCCCCTTCAAAGGGGGATTAATTAGGACTCTCAGTTTTAGCAAGCAGCATTAAATAAGTTTAGATATAATCATGACTATGGGGCAAAACAGAGATTCAAAGAAGGGGGATTCCCCCCTTTCTTTCCTAATGGACAATTTTTATTAAGCTCGTATTACTCAACCCACTTTGGTTAATCATGGCTGAATTTCCACTACCCCCTAGCATAAAGATAGCTGCTCGGTTATTTCTTCCATCGGTTTGAATAATGCTGGCCTCATGCTTATTGCCTGTCTGTAAAATAAAAGCCTCATTGGAACGACTAGGGCCCATAGCACCATTTTGAATAATTTCGGCA
>NZ_SMMB01000383.1 GCF_009711365.1 Xanthovirga aplysinae
TTTTTATTGTTCCCACTTAGAATTTGATTATTTTCTATGTTCATATTTGCATCCCCAATTTGAAACGTTAGGTTCACTTGTCGGTTGCGAGTATTCCCATTTAGCATAATAAAATTATTATTAGAGTTGGAGTTCATATTACCCACTTCTAGGCCAATATCAATTTGAGTGTTGTTATCATTGTTATTGCCCACTATTCTGTTATTCTGTTGGGATAAATTTTGAGTTCCATCCATTTCACTAAAACTGGATTGCCAATTGCCAGTGTTGTTATGTCCCTGTATCACGTTATTATTTACAGCAAAATTTGAAACACCGCCTCCCATTCGGTTTAATCTGAACTGCGAATTGTTATCATTGTTGTTTCCTTGGATTTGGTTATTGACAAAGACAATATTCATATTTTCATTTAGTATGGAAAAATTGATTTGAGTATTATGATCATTGTTAGTAATACCTTCACCTGCAATCGTTGAAAACATGGTATTATTGGCCTCGACAATATGAGCATCCCCTTTTAAAAAGGCAGCATTTAACTGAAGATTTCCATCATTGTTATTGGCCTCTATCATAGCATCAAAATTATTTCCTATAATGAGGTTGTTGCGCTCCAGGAAATTACCATTACCCCAAATGCGGCCTACATTTATTTGGGTATTCCTATCATTACGGTTGCCTCTTATATGGTTACTGGCCTCAGTGTCATTAAAGAAAAGGGTATTGTTGTTACCCACAATGAGGTTCCAATTTTTTTGTGTATTGCCATCATTGTTGTTTCCCTCGATTACATTATACCGGGAAACGATATTATCATCCCCCTTAATTGTGTTGAAATTAATTTGGTGATTTCTGTCGTTACGGTCACCGATAATAAGGTTATTGTCTATGATTTTATTACTGTTTCCGTAAATGTAGGTGCCATTATTCTGAGTGTTACGATCGTTGTTGGTACCCAGGATCACATTATTACCTAAATTTCCTGCCTCAGCTCCAACTATATTATTTCCTCCATCTATGAAAATGACACTGGTTTGGGTATTTTGATCATTGTTTGTTGCAATTTCCCCATTGACAGCTGAAATTATATTATTTAATTGAACACTGTTACTATCGCCCTTTAGGGAGGCAAAATTTAACTGTTTATTTCCATCATTGTTCCGGGCGCTTAGGGATGGATTATTTAGATTTCCGGTAATCTGATTATTGTTCTCAACGGTTTGATTTTGGTCTTTCTGAAGGGTGATGTTACTTTGAGTACTGTGGTCATTCCCTTGAGCCAGGCATATTTGAGAGCTGCAATAACAGATAGATAGGAAAAGGATTAATTTTTTCATGATTTATTAA
>NZ_SMMB01001256.1 GCF_009711365.1 Xanthovirga aplysinae
TTAAGATTGAAAGACAAAGCAACCAATCTGCTAAGACTAACAGCTTCATTGATGAAAGCCTTTATCCTTTTTATCACGGCGTTGCTTCCGGGGATCCCCTAAGCGACCGAATAATTATATGGACCCGGGTAACTACAGGAGAAGAAAGAGCTCTAAACATCAATTGGGTAATGGCTTTAGATCCGGAACTCAATCAAATAGTCAAATCTGGAACAGCAAGCACGGATATCAACCAAGACTATACCATAAAAGTAGATGTGGATGGTTTACAGCCCTCTACCACATATTACTATCAATTTTCTGTAGATGGATATTATTCTCTTGTCGGAAGAACCAAAACTGCTCCTATTGAGGATGTAGATCAATTAAATTTTGCCGTAGTGTCCTGTGCGAATTATCAAGAAGGCTATTTCTCTGCCTACAGAAAAATAGCCCAACGAAGTGATATTGATGCGGTGATTCACCTTGGTGATTACATTTATGAATACGAAGAAGGTGGATTTGGAGATAGCCGAGATCATGAACCCGAACATGAGATTATTACTTTAGAAGACTACAGGAGTCGTTATTCGTACTATCGCCTGGATCCCGACCTTAGAGCTGTACATCAACAACATCCTTTTATTACCGTTTGGGACGACCATGAATTTGCCAACAATGCCTATAAAGATGGTGCGCAAAATCATCAACCAAGTACAGAAGGCCCATGGAATGAAAGAAAGGAAAATGCCTGGCAAAGTTATTTTGAATGGATGCCCGTTCGTAAACCTAATTCCGAAAATTATCAAATTTACCGTAAAATTTCCTACGGAAATTTAGTAGACCTCATTATGTTGGATACACGAATTGAAGGTAGAGGGGAACAGCCAGCCACGGAGGAGCTGGAAGTAGCTAAAAATAACTTCATTTCCACCTTAGAAAAAGCTCAGAAAAACTCCATAGGTCAGCAAGAACTGAAAGAAGGTCTTAGAAAATATTTGCCACAACTTTTAAATGTGCGCAAAGATAAAACCACTAGCAGTGGCGATCATATCTCAGAGCAAGAGTTAGAATTTATTGTAGAAAAAATTGGGAATTGGGCTCAGGTGAAGCATCCCAATTCAGGAAAAATTCTTTTGCCTAATCAGGATAAAGATTTTGAAAGGTTCCAAAATCTCGTCCAAAAATCCAGAAAGCCTTTAACTACTGGTAAATCGGGGCAAAAGGGTCAATCTTTCTTCTGGCCAAAGGAAGACCCCACCATTTTAGGGAAGGCTCAATTCCAATGGTTAAAAGAGGAACTTCAACAGTCTTCTGCTAAATGGAAAATTATGGGAAACCAAGTCATGATGATGCCTTTTCAAGGATTTCCAAGTACCGACTCATGGGACGGATATGAAGAAGAAAGGGATCAGCTCCTTGAACATATTGAGGAAAATGATATTGAAAATGTAGTGGTGGTAACCGGTGACATACATATGACCTTTGCAGGGGACATTCCTACTTCCCTAACTAAATATACATGGACTGGAAAAAGCGCGGTGGCAGTTGAATTTGTTACGCCAAGTGTCACATCCGGTAATTTGAATGAATTCGCGAACCTTTCAGGGACTTTCTTGAATTGGCTTTTACAATTATTTAACCCCCATATAAAGGGTTCGGATTTGACGAATCATGGCTATATGCTATTAAACGTAAATGAAATCCGAATTCAATCCGATTGGTATTATGTAACGGACACTAAAAAACAAGATGCAGAGGAATTTTTCGGACAAAGCTGGTATGTAAATACTGGAACCCCTAAAATTCATGAATCAGAAGAACCTGTAGCAATGGGTAAAGCAGAAATACCTTTAGCTCCATTATCATCTCCCAATAATAGGATTAACCCTTTAAAAGAATCACAGTCTCTAATTTTAGTGGGAGGATACCCGAACCCAGCAAGGGAATATATCAACATTCACTATCTATTACAGGAAAAAAAGGACCTTGAATTGCAATTGGTAGATATGAACGGAAATGTGGTACGGCAATCAGGAAGTTTACTTCAGGAAGCGGGAGCATACACTATACAGGTAAAAACCTCAGATTTAAAAAATGGTATGTATGTCTATAGTCTGAGTACAGGAAAGAAAACGATTACTAGAAGAATTCTTGTGAAGAATTAGAACTTATCAATGATGAATAATGAAGTAACTAAAAATTATTTCATTATTCATCATTTGTCATTCCCTCCAATAAAATTATAAAACCCGGTCCCAATCTTTCCAAACCGCTTCATAACCCTGAGCCTGAATCATTGCCTCTATTTCTTTTGGCGTACGCTCATCGGATATCTCAAATTGCTCTAGAGATTGTGGTTCTATGGCATATCCACCAGGATTTGTTTTAGATCCCGCACTCATTGAGGTTATCCCTAGTTTAATGATGTTATTTCGGAAATTCTCTGTCTCCCGAGTGGAAATGGAAAGTTCCACCTCCTCATTAAACAAACGGTAAGCACAAATCAACTGTACCAAATCCCTGTCAGTCATTTCCACTTTTGGTTCCAAACCTCCCGAAAATGGCCTCAGGCGTGGAAAGGAAATAGAATATTTGGTTTTCCAGTATTTTCTCTCCAAATAACCTAGATGCAAAGCTGTAAACAGGCTATCAGTACGCCAATCTTCTAACCCAAAAAGGGCTCCTAGCCCGATTTTATGAACCCTGGCTCTCCCTAATCGATCTGGGGTCTCCAAACGGTAATTAAAATTGGATTTCTTTCCTTTGGGATGATGCTTTTTATAATCTTCTTTATGGTAAGTTTCCTGATAAACCAGCACCGTATTTAAGCCTAAAGAAATTAAATCCTCATAATCTTCTTGATTTAGGGGCTGAACCTCCATAGAGATATGAGAAAAATGGGGACGAATCAGACTTAGTACATTTTTAAAATAATTTAGCCCCACCGTTTGATTTGCTTCACCTGTAACCAAAAGGATATGATCATAGCCCATGGCCTTGATCACCTCTACCTCCCGAAGAATCTCATCATTTGTTAAGGTTCTTCTCCGTACCTTATTGTCTAGGCTAAAACCACAATAGGTACATATATTCTGGCATTCATTTGACAAATACATGGGAGCATACATTTGTATAGTTTTGCCAAATCGCTTTTGGGTCAGCTGATGACTCAAAGCAGCCATATCTTCCAGATAAGAGTAGGCTGCAGGAGATATCAATGCTTTAAACTCTTCTATTCCACGTTTTTCACTATTTAAAGCTTGCTCAACATCTTTGTTCGTTTTAGCATAAATAGAAGTTTTCTGTTCTTCCCAAGAATGTTGTTCGAAGATCTCTACAAAACTATTCATCTGCTCTATTCATTTAAAAAAGATGTAAAAGGGCTACTTGCCTGGGCATGATTAATGGGTTGGGCTAATTTGGCTTCAAAGGCCATCCTACCCGCTTCCACCGCTAATTTAAAAGCCTTTGCCATATTTACAGGATCAGAAGAAACAGCAATAGCTGTGTTCACCAACACGGCGTCAGCACCAATTTCCATGGCTTTAGCCGCATCCGAAGGACTTCCAATTCCGGCATCCACCACCACCGGCACATTTGATTGCTCAATTATAATTTGGAGAAAATCCAGAGTTTTCAAACCCTTATTACTTCCAATCGGAGAGCCTAAAGGCATGACGGCTGCAGCTCCAACTTCCTCCATTCTCTTACATAGCACAGGGTCAGCATGAATATAGGGTAACACCAAAAAACCCAGCTTGGTTAATTCCTCAGCAGCTTTCAAGCTTTCAATGGGATCAGGCAACAAATATTTTGGATCGGGATGAATTTCTAATTTCAACCAATTTGTCTCTAATGCCTCCCTTGCCAATTGGGCTGCAAAAACGGCTTCTTTTGCCGTTCTAACGCCGGATGTATTAGGCAATAAATTAAATTGAGGAGCCTTCAAATGACTCAGGATATCGTCCTTCTGATCATTGGCATCTACCCTTTTTAGGGCTACGGTCACCAATTCCGAGCCTGAAACCGTCAGGGCTTCCTCCATTTGTCCCGCAGAACTAAATTTTCCTGTCCCCGTAAAAAGACGGGATTCAAAACTCTTATCAGCTATTTGTAATTTCTTCATGATACAACTTTTTCTTCAAATCTGTTACCAACCGTAACTTGTCTTTGGCCTGGGTAATTAATCCGGACACGGCAATACCGTGCAGCCCAACATCTAATAGAGTCTCCACATCTTCACTTAAGATCCCACCAATCGCAATAACAGGCACATCAACTCCTTGTTGCTGGGCCCGGTTTATGATATCCTTGTACCCTTCAAGCCCCAATACAGGACTTAATTTTTCTTTAGTAGTAGTAAAACGAAAAGGTCCCAATCCAATATAATTGACTCCTGACTTACTCAATGTTTCTAAATCTTCAAAAGTATTGGCCGTTCCTCCAATTATGACTTCCTTTCCTAAGATGTCTCTTGCTTCAGAAGGTGGCATATCTTCTTTTCCCAGGTGAACCCCCTCTGCCTGTATCTCTTTGGCAAGCCAGACATGATCATTAATAATCAGGCGACTTCCGTAAAACTCACATATCTTTTTGGCCTGCTGCCCTAATCGTCGGGCTTCCTCCTCTGTTTTACTTTTTAACCGAAGTTGAATCCAATCACATCCACTTTGGCAAGCTTCCTCAATGTTTGCCAAATGGTCTTTTGCTTCATTTTCCTGCGATATATACTGTAGTTTACCAATCATAATTGTCTGAATTAGTATTTCTAGGATAATGGGATTTCAATATTCCTTCTCTATTCTCCAATGTTCTTTGAGGGTTTACCATATTACTATGATAACCCAATAAACCTTCATTGCTAGCTAAAAACTGAGCTGTATATTGCTTACCCTGCCGACACGCTTCCAGCAAATTACCCCCTAATGCCAAATTGGCTGTAATAGCAGAAGACAACACACAACCAGAGCCATGCTTTGGATATGACAGTACCTTATCTGCTTCCAATTGAACACATTCCTTTCCATGAAATAAATAGTCAGTTCCCTTCTCCTCTTCGTTATGCCCACCTTTTAATAAAATTGGACAATATTCAGCAATTTGCTGACAACCGACTTTTACAGGTACATCAGGAGTGATGCGTTTCAATTCCTCATAATTAGGGGTGAGCAAAGAAAGGTTTCCTAAAATGCTATTCAATTCTTTTAATCCCAAAGTACTATGAAAACTAAATCCTGAACTTGCTTTCAGAACGGGATCCAGTACGACTTTTAATTCACTGTTTTGTGTATTCAAAAACTCGAGCAATTGATTCAACACTGACCAATTTTCAACAATACCAATCTTACAATGTTGGATGGGGTATTTTTGAAAAAGTAACTCGGCCTGCTCAAAAATTTGCTCCAAAGGAGTCCAATAAACACTTTGAAAGTGACTTTCGTGTTGAGCCGTAAGAGCTGTACAAACACCTAGACCATACACCTGATGATTTTCTAAAGTTTTAATATCAGCCAGTAAACCCGCACCTCCACTGGGATCAAATCCTGCGATACTTAATACATAAGGTTGTTCTGCTGACATGCTTTCTGTAATGCTTTAAATTTTTCAATTGCTTTATCCGGCCTGTGCCATATCGTACCTAAAACCGCTACTTCCTCAAACCCCCAAGCTTTGCATGTGGGAATTCGCGACAATTCCACCCCCCCAAGGCCAACCAAAGCAGCTCTAATTTCCGGCTTTATGGATTTAGGCTCCCAAATCTCCTTAGGCTTATAGCCCACTTTGGAAATACTTTCAAACAATGGGCTAACCAAATAATAATCAAATGCCGGTAATTCCTCTTGAAATGCCTCCTTTTGGTGGAAGGCAGAACCTATTTTTTTTCCCATTTCCCTGACCTCCATAATTAATCGATCACATTCCCTCTTACTTAGTGATCGCCTATGGAGCTCAGTAAGATGAATCCCTCCCAAATTAAAATCATAGGCCAACTGAAAATGCCCATGGATAATAATTTTCTGTCTGTATTCCTCCTTTATTTTGGAAAGAAAAGTAACAATACTTTCTTTCTCTTCCTCAGGTTTACGCAGGTGAAAACATTTCAAGCCCAGGTCAAAAAGAGCATTTACCAGTTGGCTCTCTTCTTCAAAAAAATCCGGACTTGATATTACTCTTAGTTTCATCTGAATTTTAATTAGTAAATTGGCTATACAGAACCTCCCAGGAGAAAAATCAATATTAATAAGAGCTTATTTTTCCATCACCCAATTAACTGACAGTAGTTCTCATAAAATGTTATGGGTAAAAACCTTACCTTAAACTTTCTATTATTTTTTCCAAATCCATAACCTTAGCAAATCCCTTTCTTAAAACCTGCAATTCAGGCTCCTGCATAGCAGGATTATCAGTTGCGGTTACATCACTCCCAAAGATTACTTTAAACCCTCTTTCATACCCCTGACGGGCTGTGGTACCACAGCAATAATTTGTTAGGGTCCCACAAATAATAATTGTATCCTTTTCCAGGTTTTTAAGTATTGTTTCCAAAGGAGTGTCATAAAAAGCCCCATAGGAAGGCTTATAAATTACAATTTCATCCTTTTGAGGTGCTAATTCATGCCAGACTTTGACATCTTTAAACCATGAGGGATCATTCCCAAGTTGGGGATATCTATTAGGCATCAACTCCCCTGTTTTGGGCCTATCTTTAAATAAATGGGTATCCTTGAAGGCGGTATAGATCACAGGAACATCCTTACTCCTGCAATAATCAATTAATTTCCTTATTTTTGGCACTTGACGAGTAGCTTCCGGAATCCAAGAAGAGGTCCATTCAGGTTTCACAAACTCATCCTGCATGTCAATCACAATTAAAGCGCACCTATCGGTTTTAATTTCAAATTGGACATCGCCATTTTGGTAAGCTTCATTTACGACTTCAGAGATTATATCTTCTGTATATTTCATATTTCTTTAGAATTTTACCTAAGCCAAGACCATTTTTCATAATCCTGGCTTTAGACTAAAAATTCAATTTAATGTTTTGGAGTAGGGAACTACAAACCACTACAAATAGATCTCCCCTCCCTTTTCAGAAAATTCCTTGGCTTTTTCTTCCATTCCGGAGTTCAGAGCCTGTTCCTCCTCTACCCCATTTTCTTTAGCAAAATCCCGTACTTCCTGAGTGATTTTCATTGAACAGAAATTAGGACCACACATGGAACAGAAGTGCGCTACTTTTGCCCCTTCAGCAGGCAAAGTTTCATCGTGAAACTCTTTGGCGGTGTCAGGGTCTAATGACAAATTGAATTGATCTGCCCAACGGAATTCAAACCTTGCTTTACTGAGCGCATTGTCTCTATATTGAGCTCCTGGGTGTCCTTTGGCTAGATCAGCCGCATGTGCAGCAATTTTATAGGTGATTACCCCGTCTTTTACGTCTTTTTTATTAGGCAGTCCCAGGTGTTCTTTAGGCGTCACGTAACATAACATAGCAGTACCATACCAACCTATCATGGCTGCTCCAATACCGGAAGTAATATGGTCATAACCTGGAGCAATGTCCGTGGTCAATGGCCCTAAAGTATAGAAAGGAGCCTCACCACATTCTTTAAGCTGCTTATCCATATTCTCCTTTATCATATGCATTGGAACATGACCAGGCCCTTCAATAATGGTTTGTACATCGTGCTTCCAAGCAATTTTTGTAAGCTCACCCAAGGTTTCCAATTCCGCAAACTGGGCAGCATCGTTGGCATCGGCCAAACTTCCCGGACGTAATCCGTCCCCTAATGAGAATGCTACGTCATAAGCTTTCATAATCTCACAGATTTCCTCAAAGTGGGTGTAGAGGAAGTTTTCTTTATGATGAGCCAAACACCATTTCGCCATAATGGAACCTCCACGAGAGACAATACCCGTTACCCTCTTTGCAGTCATAGGCACGTAACGCAACAATACCCCCGCATGAATAGTGAAATAATCGACTCCTTGCTCAGCTTGCTCAATTAAGGTATCTCTAAATATTTCCCAAGTTAGGTCTTCCGCTTTTCCATTTACTTTTTCAAGGGCCTGATAAATAGGTACCGTTCCTACCGGCACCGGAGAGTTCCTGATTACCCACTCCCTCGTTTCGTGTATATTTTTTCCAGTGGAAAGGTCCATTATGGTGTCGGCACCCCAACGGCAAGCCCAAACTGCTTTTTCCACTTCTTCCTCAATACTAGAGGTTACCGCAGAGTTACCAATATTTGCATTGACCTTAACCAAAAAATTTCGGCCTATAATCATTGGCTCAGATTCGGAGTGGTTAATATTAGAAGGAATCACTGCTCTTCCTGCAGCTACCTCATCTCGGACAAACTCAGGGGTAATAAAGCCTTTAGGGGTATTGGCACCAAAACTATTACCCGGATGCTGTTGCCCTAATTCCTTTACCTCTTGAATCCGCTGATTTTCCCTAATAGCGATATACTCCATTTCAGGCGTAATAATTCCCTTGCGAGCATAATGTAATTGGGAAACATTTTGACCTGGTTTAGCTTTTAATGGCTTCTGAATATGAGCGAATCGTAAAGCATCCAGCTTTGAATCATTAAGCCTTTCCATTCCATAATCAGAACTGATTTCCGTTAGTCTTTCTACATCCCCCCTATCCATTATCCACTGTTCCCGAAGTCTCTTTAAACCTTTGTGCACATCAATTTCAACTTTAGGATCGGTATAGGGACCACTAGTGTCGTAAACCGTGACAGAGGGGTTCTTTTCTGTCTTCCCTGTGAAATGTTCTTTGGTATCGGTAAGAGAAATTTCTCTCATTGCCACTTCTATGTCATGGATCTCTCCTTTGACATATACTTTTTTTGAAGCCGGGAAAGGATCTCTGCTGATCACTTCCTGAGCAGGAATTTTATCTGCTTTCATAGGAGTTGGTAAAGAATTAATATTTGTGATTTAAGAAATACAAATTCGAAATAGCCTAAGCTTAATGATTAAAGACAAACGTTAAAGTCCAATTTATAATCAACTAAACCTGTCATATCTATTTCTCCCTATCATCGTTGTCCAATAATGGTTTTTTATTTAGGGATGTAGAGTTGAGTCTTAAAACTAAGACAGTTTGCACCTCAACTTTTATCCACCCTGGGTGGCGGTGATCAAGATAACAGCATCTTTATCATTTAGGACATAATTCTCCCAATTAGCTTTTGGAATCACCACATCATTTACGGCAATGGCAATACCTCCTCTGCCGGAGAGCTTCATGTCTTCCAGCAACTTTGATAAATTAACTGAATTTTGATACTGACAAGGTTGATCGTTTACAATTAAGTTGAGCATTTTTCAATGGTTTTTACTTAATAATAAACTTCAGGTAGTGTAGTGCAGAAAGGCCTGTGAGTTAAAATGCTGTTTTAACAAAAAATATAAAAAATCAACTCACTTAACTTTTCCCTACGGCAGTACGAACTGCATCAGGTCTGAGGGTATCATCTCAGTTCCAGTTTATTACACAGGAACACCCCTAAAGCTTGAGCCAAAGTTAGAGGATATATGGTAATATGAAAAAATTTTACCAACTATTTTAGACTTTAAATTCTGTAATCTTCCAAGAATGCCAAACATCTGAATTTCCCCTATGCTTTTATTTTATTAATCGCAAGGCCTCTTTATGACTTAATTTATGAAGTTGGGTTTTGTTGGCAAATTCCACCACCCAGCTGGGATTTGTACGACTATATTGTCTTAATATCCAACCAATGGCTTTGTTAATAAAAAATTCATTGGAACCTAAAAGCGATTGAATAACATAGCCTAAAAAATCTGCGTCTAATTGCTCTTTATAGTTTAATTGAAACAAAAGAGCCGAGCGTTGCAACCATTTGTTTTTAGAAGCAATCCATTGTTCCACATATATTTCTCTTTGTCCGGGAAATCTCTTTAAATAATCTCCCATTAACTTAGAGGAAATAAAATCTACCGTATCCCACCAGGACTTATGGGTCACCATATACTCAAAAAGTTTAATATCATCCTCCTCAAGTTTCGACCTATATTTATAAGCTAACTCCTGGGAAAAAAATTGGTATTCCCTTTCTGCTTTGCTCCAAAGTATTTTCACTATTTCTTCCACCTTTTCCTTTGGAGGTAAAGATTCTTTGGCAAAAAAAGGTCTTTGAATTTCCCGTCTTAAAGTTGTTTTAATACCAAAAAATTCAAACTGGTTTCTCATATACGCCTTTTGCCCCATGGCAATTTCAGGATTGGCTTTTCTCGCAAACTCTTCTGTTAATGTGTCGATGTAATCTTTCACTCTTTTAAATTTTTCGGTCCTAATATTTTTAAGAAATAGATCATCAATTCGAGACAATCTATTTCTTTATGTTCAAGAGTTTAAATATTAATTTCAATTTGGTTAGTTAACAAGCCCTTACCTCCGGCCATTAAACTTTTTATTTGGCCATCTTTGACTTCCAGATCAACAATTATTAAACTAGGAGATGGATTAGGCATTAAATATCCTTGACTAATAGTAAAATGCGACCTATTTTTTTTCAATATATCATGTATATAGGCAGCAAGCGGCCCTGCGGCCATTCCCGTTGCCGATTCCTCTTTAATTCCATATCTTGGAGCGAACATCCTGGCATGTGCATCTCTTGTAGCATCCTCCAAATCTAAGGCAAAGGCATAATAACCGATCAAATCCAATTCATCACTTACCTTTGAAATCAATTCAAAATTTGGTTTCAATTCCTTCAAGATCTTTTTGTTTCTTACCCCTATTATTAAAAAAGAATTCCCCGTGTTTACCCCAAGAATAGGAGCATTGGGAATTAAGTCTAATGAATTTATACCCAAAGATTCTAAAACAAGGTCCTCCCTATCCTTTATTTCTAAATAATTAGGAGCTTTTTGCTCCATAAAAGCTAATTCATCAACCATTTTAATTTTTCTAATGCCATCAATGGTTTCTTTGGAAGCTTCAACATTTTTTAATTTTTTAATTTGACTTAAATATGAAAATGTGGCGATGGTGGCATGTCCACAATGTGCAATTTGTTTGCTAGGTGTAAAGAATTCTAATTTAAAATCAGCTCTTTTCGAATTTGAAACAAAAGCTGTTTCAGATAACCCGACCTTGGAGGCTATTTTTAATTTGTCTTTGCTTGACAAATCATCTGCATCTAAAACTACTCCTGCGGGATTACCCCCTCGCTCCTTCTCAACAAAGGCATTAAGAATTTGTACTTGAATTTTCTTTTGTTTGTCCATCTTTTGATTGTCCATTATTGAAATTTAAACATCGATTTGGTGGATGGACGCAGAGCAATTAAAAAAGACTCAAAAAAATCAAGGAAATTATTATTCGTAGTCAATTATTTTTCCCGTTGAATCTGATTCCACCTTAGGACAATTTAAAATACTCTCTTTTAACAAATCCTTGGCCCTTTGCACCCTGGATTTGGCTCCTGAATAGGAAATCTGTAGATGTTGAGCTAACTCTTTTTGAGAATATTCTTTAAAGGAGGTTAATATAATAGCTTCTTTATATTGAGAAGATAAAAGGTTTATTTTTTGGTTAATGCAGTTATTTAGCTTCGCATAATCCAAACTTTCATTTTCATCTTCAGGAAGATCAATATGCTCTAGGGGAATATTCTTTTTGTTTAAGCTACGATAGTAATCAATTATGGTGTTCCTAGTAATTTGGTAAACCCAAGAGGTAAGTTTAGAAGTTTCCCTTAGCTGGTGGATCCTTAATTGAACTTTCAAAAAAACTTCTTGTAGGATATCATTTGCCACTTCCTTACTTTTCACTCTATTGTATATGAAGTCAAAAAGCTCTTCATTTAAATCTACCCAAATCTTCTTAATCTCATCTTTCATAAAGATAAAAGTTTCCCCCCTTGCCTTTAATAATTTGTTTAACCAGCAATTTTTTGAATGGCTGTCTACCTAAAATCTCCTTGAAAGAAATAGTAGCCTATTAAAATATTTGAAAATTTATTTCTCGCAATTATGAAAATACAGAATTCAAATTAAAACGACCTGCTTCCCATGTTTAACATCAACCAATAATTGAACTTTTTACTAAAGTTAAATAAAAAGACAAGTTTTTGAATTAAAGTTTAATTGCTTTTTCGAAACCCTTTAAAAGAAATGTATGTACATTATAAAAAATCAATTCTTAACAACTATGCATATCAAAAATTTTCCATTACTAATTGTTCTCCTATTATTTGGCCTTAGTAACTGCCAAGGAAAAAATTCCACCTCTGATTCTCAATCTCCAGAAAAACCAAAAAATTTAGAAAACTTAAAAACGGCTTATTTCGCCAGCGGTTGTTTTTGGTGTGTGGAGGCCATATTTGAAGAAGTAAAAGGAGTAGAAGAGGCTGTTTCAGGTTATTCGGGAGGAGATTCCCCCAACCCTACTTATGAAAAGGTAAGCTCTGGAAAAACTCGCTATGCAGAAAGTGTAGAGGTTTATTATGATCCCCAAAAAGTGAGTTATGAAACATTATTGAGAGTATTTTTTGGTTCCCATGATCCCACCACCCTCAACCGGCAAGGACCAGATGTTGGCCCTCAATACCGTTCAGTTGTTTTTTATCAAAATGAAAAAGAAAAAGAACAAACGGAAAACTACATCAAGGACTTAAATGCTTCGGGCCAATACAAAAGTAAAATTGTGACGGAAGTCGTTCCTTTTGAAAAATTCTATCGAGCAGAGGAATATCACCAAAATTATGAAAAAAGGCATCCCAATAATCCCTACATCCGAAATGTCTCCATACCACGAATAAGGGCTTTCGAAGCTAAATTTCCCGAATTATTAAAGAGCAAGGATTCTCACTGAATCCTTCTCCTCTTTCATTAGGCCAAATCATAAAATCAGAATTCTAATTTTATTTTAATTTCTCCTATTTAAATTCCCACTATATTTACAATCATCGAATTAAGAAAAATTTCATAGGATAATTGTCAAAAGGGTTTGCCCAATTGGCATTTCCATTAAACTCAACCTTAGAAAAGTAACTCATTCTTTTTTCATTAAAATCAATGAACTTATGAGTACATATAAATTTGTTTTGTTGTATGAAGAATCGCCCTAGCCAACTTCAATACATCTGGGGATATGACCATAAATATTCGTCGTTAATTCCACAATTTTTATTCCCTCCTCAGGGAATGGAATTACCCGCCCCTTATTTATTTGCCAATCCCCCATATGTTATGTAATAAGAATCAACAGAGGTATAAAAGCATTTGATCACCTTCTAATTATCAAGGGGTGAAAGCAATATTGTCACTTAAATTTGCTAATTGAACAAAGATATAGCAGAGCACTTGGTAAGTCGAATATTTTAGCCTCCCCTTTTTAACTGGAATTTTCAGAAGGAGATCAAAAGTTTCAAGGGCTTTCAAATTCCAAGGAAAAAAAGCCAAAGGGCCAAATTTTTCCATAGGGGATACATGTGCATATACCTTAAGAGTTCTTAATCATAAAATCCACATTGTAAAAAAATAACCCCTAAGTTTTAAATTAATCCGTGATCAATTGCCCCTATTGGGTTTCTTGGATGCTATTTGGTTGACAGGAGAACCGATAAGTTATTTATTTTCAAACCTTTAGCCTACCAGTTAAAGGTCTTCACATCACAGAAGTACTAAATCAATTAAACAACCTACTCTTTTATATTAAATAAATTTTTACCACTAAATTTTTTAAAATTATGTTGACCAATTTTTTCAAAAAAACACTCACTGTCTTTAGTGTATTGGCCATTGTGCTAATGGCCAGTTGCCAATCGGATTTTCAAAATCAACTTGATCAGGCCTCAGTAGCAAGTCAATTTAATTCAACCCCTGGAAGGTACATCATTACCTTAAAAAAGAATGAATTTGATCAAGAAAACCCAACCTTTAAAAGGAGAAGGGCATTCCTTGAAAGGGTAGCACAAATGAGATCAATTGTTGCCAATATGGTTGGGAACCAAGACAATGAATCGGCCGTTGGGCATGTCTACACCAAAACCTTCTATGGTTTTTCGGCAAGATTGAGTGCAAAAGCACTTGAAAGGCTGAAACAAAACCCTCAGGTAGCCCACATTCAGGAGGATAAAGAAATTTCTCTAGTTCCTGTACAGGCAAAAATTGTAAGCATGCTCAAAAACGGCTCAGAAAAGGCAATAGGTAACCCAGTTAGTGATCAGGAAGAAACCGATATTGATCGATTTGTGTCGGGAGAACAATTAATTCCTTATGGAATAGAAAGAGTGGGAGGACCACAGGATGGAACAGGGAAAACCGTTTGGATAATAGACACAGGAGTAGACCTGGAAAATATTGAACTAAACATAGATCAAGAAAGAAGTATCAATTTAATTACCCAAACAGATTTCTTAGGAAGACCGATTAATAATCCACAACCGGCCACTGCCCAAGATGACAATGGGCATGGCACCCATGTAGCAGGAACCATAGCGGCCAAGAATGATAACATCGGGGTTTCAGGCGTGGCGGCAGGAGCTACGGTAGTTGCAGTAAAAGTCTTAGATGCCCAGGGAAACGGATATGACTCTGACGTAATTGCCGGAATTGATTATGTAGCAGAAAATGCGGCTCCTGGAGATGTTGTCAACATGAGTCTTGGAGGTGAAGTGAATCCTGATTTTGAGGGAGATACAGGAGATGACCTGGCTGTAAAAGCCGCTGCTGACAAAGGGCTTATTTTCGCTATTGCCGCAGGAAACGATGCTGTGCCGGCTGTAAACTTTTCTCCAGCCAGAGTAAGTTATGAAAATGTTTATGTGGTTTCGGCCATGGATGTTCATGATGAATTTGCAATTGGTTTCTCCAACTATGGTGACCCCATTTCATATTCTGCTCCAGGAGTAGCTGTTTTATCCTTGTGGCCTGACAACCGAGTTGCACAATTAGATGGCACCTCAATGGCAAGTCCACATGTGGCAGGTGTATTGTTAATGACTAACAATAATCCCCATACGGACGGAACGGTAAAAAATGACCCGGCACCTCCAGCCGATCCTATCATACATTTATAAATTTTGCTGAGAAGGAATAAAAAATTCTCATGAACAGTTGAATAGTAATTTGAATTTCACAAATTACCCAATGTATTTTTATCAAAATCCCCCTAATAATAATCCTTTAGGGGGATTTTCAAAGATATACTTTCCACCTTCTTTTAAACCAAATCCTTTCTAAAT
>NZ_SMMB01000310.1 GCF_009711365.1 Xanthovirga aplysinae
TGAAGAGGATAATAAGTAAGAAGACTTTGCGGGAATTTTGGGAGAAACACGCTGATTGCGAACAACAGCTAAAGGTTTGGTATGAAACTGCCAAACAAAGCGACTGGAAGAACCCAAATGACGTAAAACAAACTTATGCGGATGCAAGTATCATTGCCAATAATCGTGTGGTTTTCAATATTAGAGGTGGAAATTATCGTTTAATTGTAGCATTTAATTATCCTTTAAGCATCGCGTTTATTCGCTACATAGGGACACATAGTGATTATGATAAAATAGATGCAACAACTATTTAAAAAAACTATAATAATTTATCAATTATTACTTATTAATCTTATTTAATTTTTACCACAGTTTCCCATGCAAATTAATCCTATTAAAACCGAAAAAGATTATGAAGCTGCCCTAAAGCGAATTGAGGAAATATTTGATGCTGTTGAAGGGCCAGAAGCTAATGAATTGGAAATATTGTCTTTGTTAGTAGACAATTATGAGAATGAACATCACCCTATTGAAGCACCGGACCCAATCGAGGCTATTAAAATCAGAATGGAGGAAAAGCACCTAAAGCAAAAAGACCTAATTGGTGTTATTGGCTCTAAAGGTGTTGTTTCTGAAGTATTGCATAAAAGAAGAGGATTGAGCATACATATGATTCGCAATATTCAAAAAATGTTAAATATTCCTGCTTCAATTCTAATTCAAGAATATAAATTATCCCATTAAAATGATAGATTCCCTTGGTTCAATATTAAGGGAGTTCTAATATTCCTTTCTCCTTCATTGCCTTTTTTACCTTTTGCACGGTTGAAGGATTGACGTTTTCTAATTTGGCAATTTCCCTAATGCTATTTTTATTTTCTTGGATCCGCTTAAAAACTCCTCTATAATTAGAAATCATATCACCATCAGTAATTTCACTGGCATATATAATTTAAATAGGAAAGCCTTGGTGGGTTTACAATCTTAACAAAGGGTTACTCCATCTTGTACTAAGCTTGAAATTTTTTTTATAGCTGCTTTATATTCTTGTGATGCTGTAATGGTTTACAAGATGATTAATAGGGGAGCTGCAATAAGAG
>NZ_SMMB01000685.1:0-2245 GCF_009711365.1 Xanthovirga aplysinae
TTTATTTTCCTGAAAAAAATCTATAATTAGAGATATTTCCCCTTTTAGTCACTAAAAAGGGGAATTGTATCTTATTAATTAAGATGTGAGTTTCGGAAAAGGAAAGGTAAAATATAATTTAGGAAAAGAAGAAGGCAGCACCACTTTAAAATGTGATAACTGCCTTTAGCATTTTTGTCAGATTAATTGTTTAACTCACAATTAAACATCCAATGAATACCATATTTATCTTTTAACATCCCAAATTTTGCTCCCCAAAAAGTATCCTGGATAGGCATGTGGACTTCCCCTCCTTTCGAAAGACGCGAAAAGATTTTTTCCATTTCTTTAGGGTTAGAAAGATTCACGGACAGTTGAATGTTGTTTCCAGTGTCCATTTTATCTTCTGTTCTGGAGTCAGAGGCCATCAAATCATTTTCACCGAATTTAAGGTGAGCATGCATAACCCTCTTTTTATCTACTTCGCTTATTGGTTCGGGCGAATCTTCAAAGTTCTGTAGATACACAATTTCACCATTTAAACATTCTTTGTAAAAGTTCATGGCTTCCCGGCAAACGCCATCAAAAGTTAAATAAGGATTGAGTTTCATGAGTTTATTGATTTATATTATTAATGAGAGATTAAAATAAAATAACTACTTAATTTAATGAAAATTAAACAGTTGCAGTAATAAAACTGAAAGATGTTTAAGTATTTTAATTATTTTCTTTCTCCTGGAAACCTCATTAATTCCTGAATCCAAATTTATTAATCACCTAATCTCTCAACACCTACTTTTTCCATTTTGGAATTACCACCGAAGCCTAATTAACTAATTATAGTAAAGCTGGTTACATTTAAAACAAGGAAGTAAATAAAGGCTACCATAATATGGTAATTTCCTTTTTCTAGAATCTAAGAATAAATCAAGATGAAAGCAGCTAGAAAAAAACATAAAATAGGGCTCTATTTAAGCTACCTAATTGTGGTTGTCTTATTTTTTGAGCTCTCCTTTAGAATGTTTTTTTGCCTGTTATTCAATCAATGGGATGCATTTACTAATCCTTCCCGATTGCTCTATAAATTTTATCCAAATTTAGAAAAGATAAGTAAGCAAAAAGTTGAATCCTCTAATCAGAAAATCGACATTTTATTTTTGGGAGGATCAGTTTTAACACATTGGTATGGAAACATCGAAGAAGAATTATCAAAAAGTTTAAAAGAAGAATATTCTCTGCCCATCAAAATCCACAATGTAGCTTATCCAGCCCATACGTCTTTGGACAGCCGGATAAAGTATTCCTTTTTGAAAGATAAAGCCTATGACATGATTCTTCTTTATCATGGCATAAATGAAACCCGATTTAACAACTGTCCCAAAGGCTTCTTCCAAAAAGACTACTCCCATGTAAGATTTTACAACCAGATCTATGCCCTACTCAATTCAAAGAGTAAATATTCCATTTTCCCTTTTTTGTTTAGTTTTATCAATCCCAAATATGTAAAAAACTTTTTGGTATATGGAAATTTCTTTCTTGGACAACATGAACCCATCAAAAAGTGGAAAAAATTTGGAGAGGATATAAAAACCAAAAAGACTTTCTTTGAAAATTATGTAGATATTTTAGAAATCGCCAATAAAAAGCATATCCCAGTAATAGCTCCTACCTTTGTCCACTATCAGGCCCCAAATTATAATCTGGATGACTTTTTAGCAAAAAAACTGGATTATGGTGCCGCTATTTCACCAATTGAAATCTGGGGTACTCCCGATTTTGTGATAAAAGGTATTGAGAAACATAATGAGGTCATTAAAGAACAGTTTACCCACAAGCAAACGTATAAGCAATTTCATATCCTTGATATGAATAAAGCTTTTCCTAAAAGGGGTAAGTATTTCAATGACATCTGTCATTTTACAAAGGAAGGTTCCAGGGAGTTCGTTAATCACCTTTTTCCTTTAGTTAAAGAAAAACTAGAAGATCATTTCACCCCCCTTGACTGATTTGAATTAAACATATTTAATTCATGACTGTTAATAATATTGAAATTAATAAGGTTAACACTTATACTCGCTATGACCATCCTAAAAGACCTTTGGCTTTTCTTAAAGGAACGAAAAAAATGGTGGCTCGCACCTATTATCCTTTTACTCTTTTTTATGGGAATTTTAATTGTAATTGGAGGAGGAAGCGCGGTAGCTCCGTTTATTTATACCATCTTTTAAAATTAATTACCCTAATTAGAATGAGATACGAATTCGTA
>NZ_SMMB01000685.1:2364-3275 GCF_009711365.1 Xanthovirga aplysinae
AATATTCAGCTTCCAGTATTTTTAAACCAATTATTTATCCTTTTACCTAGGATAATTTGTAACTTATTACTCTTTATCAAGCAAACCATACTTGAACAAAAAACCTTCACAAGGAAAAAGCTCAATTTCTTATTCAAAGCATTTCTCATTAACTCTTCTCTAACTGTCCTCTTCTAAGATTTTACAACAATATGGGTTCTTTTAGCAATTTACTAAAGCACTACGGGCTTAAAGGACTGGAAATATACTTCCAATTGAAAACCAACCGGACAAATAAGATTTTTCTACCCAAAATCGAAGCCCCCATTTCCCTTCGTCCAGGAACTACGGACATCCCTACCTTTAAGCAAGTATTTGTATACCGAGAATATGAATACCCTATCAACTTTGTCCCCAAGGTCATCATTGATGCGGGAGCAAATATTGGCCTCTCGGCTGTTTATTTTGCTAATAAATTCAGAAATGCTCATATCTACAGTATTGAACCGGAAACAAATAATTTTAAACTTTTAAAACAAAATGTATCCCCCTATACCACTGTTACGCCCATACAAGCAGCCCTATGGAATAGTTCCTCAGACTTAGGAGTAATTGACAAAGGTCTGGGCGAATGGGGTTTTATGGTGGAGGAACGAAATAAGGGTGAAACATCCAATAAGATTAATTCCATTAAATCCGTGACCATAAAAGATTTGTTGCAAAGCTTTAAAATTAAAGAAATCGATATTTTAAAGATTGACATAGAAGGGGCAGAAAAAGAATTATTTGAAAGTAACTTCGAGGACTGGCTTCCAAGGGTAAAATGCCTCATGATAGAATTACATGACAGGATGAAGGCTGGCTGCTCTAAAAGTTTTTTTAAAGCTATCAGCAGATTTAATTTTTCTTACGATCAAAAAGGGGAGAATCTG
>NZ_SMMB01000825.1 GCF_009711365.1 Xanthovirga aplysinae
ATTATTTCCGATTTTATTTAAAATAAAAATCTAGTTTCTTATTTAGAAACCCATATTATCAGGTAAAGTATAAATAAATAAGTAACAAAAATTAAAATAAAAGTGCAATATATTTAAATAACTAAAACACAATATTTACCAAAAATCTAAATAAATTTAGAATTAAATGTTAAATAATTGTTTAATAGCTGGTTCAACAAAAAGTAAGCTTAATTTTCCTAGTTAAGTTTTTCAAATATTTTACCCTATTATATTTTGAGGATATTTGATGAACCTATTCGAAGGAATCCTCTACAAAATCACTGAAACAGCCCCACCTCTATTCTTTACTTATCACTTAATCCTATCTTTTTAATGACCAAAAGGACAAATAAGTTAATTTATCCGACCTGTATATAAGCATGCTTAACTGATACTTGCTCTTCAGCATATGGTATCTACCCACGCCCCTTTGGCAAACTTTTCCTAACCCTAAATTTTATTGCAAAATTTCCTTTTCCCTTTCAAATTCTTAGCAAATTACCACCATAGGATTATGGGCTTAAAAACAATTTTTCATATTCGATTTTTCTTTTTCTATTTTAGAAGCGTATACATTGGGAGATATGATAGAATTAAAGCATGTCGGGAAGACGTTTGACGGAAAGAAACAGGTAGTAGATGACCTTAACCTGGTCATTCAGAAGGGGGAAATTGTATGCCTCATCGGTAGAAGTGGATGCGGGAAAACCACTACCTTAAAAATGATCAACCTGTTACAAAAACCCAGCACAGGAGAAATTCGGATAAACGGGAAAAACATACAGGATAAACCTGAAGTCGAATTGAGGCGTAACATAGGATATGTATTTCAAAAAGTAGGTTTATTTCCTCATATCAGTGTAGGCAAAAATATTGAGTTAGTCCCATACCTAAAAAAGTGGCCTCAAAAGAAGCGTAAAAAAAGGGCCGAAGAACTCCTGGATATGATTGGGTTGCCTGCAAAGGATTATTACCATCGACTTCCAAATGAATTAAGTGGAGGGCAACAGCAACGTGTGGGTGTGGCCAGAGCCCTGGCAGCTGATCCAGAGATCATCCTTATGGATGAACCTTTTAGTGCAATTGATCCCATTTCTCGCAAACAACTACAAGAGGAAATTTTGAGAATTCAGGAAGAACTTCATAAAACCATCGTTTTTGTCACTCACGATATGGATGAAGCCCTTAAATTGGCGGATAAAATCGCCATCATGAAAGAGGGAAAAATCTTGCAATATGGTACTCCTGATGAGATACTACATCTTCCAAAAAATGAATTTGTCAAAAGATTTATTGGTCAGGGGCAATTGTGGCGCAATCCGGAAAATGTGCTGGCCAAAAACCTAATGAGTCCTACAAACGAACTGATTCCGGCTAACTTGCAGATCAGCGAAGCCCTAAATTTAATGGAAAAGGAAAACCTGAATGAACTTTTTGTTTATGAATTGAAAGGAGAGGACAAAAGAAAATTAATGGGTCAAGTGAAAAAGGAGGATTTACTCCAAGTCCAGGATTCTCAACTAATGGTTCAGGATATTTTATCATATCCCACGCAGACAGTAAAAGAAAATAATAACCTTCTAGAAATTCTGGATATCATGGCCAATGGAAATTTTCAAAACCTTCTTGTAATTGACAAAGAAGGAAATTGCAAAGGTCAAATCAATCAAGCCAATTTACTTAAGGCCCTGGCTGACATCAGTCCAAAAAGTTAAAGAATTGCTTTCTAATGCCCATCTTCTATTCCCATATTAAGGAAGCAATTTGCAGCTTCTCAGGGATATCGGTATATTTGATGCTTAAGCTAGGCCATAAAACTGCTAAAGGTTGTACCTAGCAAATTTTTCAATCTCTTATCCCAAAAATAGCCATGCCAAAGTTTGACCTCATCATTTTAACAGATTCCCGATACGTCCAACCTAAGGAAATTGATTGTTATGTTCAAAACATTTTGGATGAAGATAAGCTGGTGAAAGATGCCCTTGAAAAGAGAGGTTTAAAAGTAGGCCGTACCAATTGGGATAACCCAGAATTCGACTGGGAAGAAACCCACCACATTCTTTTCCGAACCACCTGGGACTATTTCGATCGATTTGAGGAATTCACCCAATGGCTTTCAGGGGTGAGTAAACAAACTAAGTTGATAAACCCTTTAAAGACCATAAAGTGGAACATGGACAAACATTATTTAAATGATTTGGCGAAAAGCGGCATCAACATCCCTCCCACTATTTTTTTAGAACCTGGAGAAAGTCGTTCCTTATTTGAAATAGTCAAGAGCTCCGGTTGGAAGGAAAGCATCCTTAAACCGGCCATTTCAGGTGCTGCAAGACACACATACCGCTTAAATGAGGAAAATATTGAGGAGCATGAGGGTATATTCAAGGAGTTAATCACCAATGAAACGATGCTATTGCAAGAATTTCAACAGCAAGTAGTGACCAAGGGAGAAGTCGCATTCATGGTTTTTGGAGGAAAATACAGTCATGCCGTTTTAAAGAAAGCTAAATCGGGAGATTTTAGGGTTCAAGATGATTTTGGTGGAACAGTTCATGAATACAAAGCTTCAGAGGAAGAAATTCAATTTGTTGAAAAAGTGGTAAGTATGTGTGAACCAACTCCAACCTATGCTCGGGTAGATGTAATTTGGGATAATATGGGAGAATTGTGTGTCTCAGAATTGGAGTTGATCGAACCTGAATTATGGTTTCGAAAATCACCCCAAGCTGCTGATCTATTGGCCGATGCTATTTTTATTAACAATTTGAATGAGAAGGCTTAATTTAAAACCCAACATGGGAATAGTATTATTTTTTAAATTAAAAACAGAAACCTGCGGACAGTTTAAGACAAAAACATCCTATTTTTACAGTCTATTTGGAAGTACTTTTTCAATAAATATATTATTGCGAAGATTATAGGGTCATCTGGCAGTTTTGAATAATCTAACTTTTTCGGATTTCAATTTCACCTTTTTCCCATAACCTATCAATCTCGTAATCCTTAGTCACTTAGCATAATTCATGAAAAACCGGGGAATTTTATTATTACATTTAGCAGCCCTTCTTTTGGGAGGTTCGGGGCTATTTTCCAAATTAATTGAATGGCCGGCTGCTACCATTATTTTTTCAAGAAGTTTGCTATCTTTTTTATTGTTAGCTGTTACCATTTTTTTCTTTTCCCGGAATAGCTTTAAGGTCCATGCAGTAAAAGATCTTTTAATTATTCTTTTGTCTGGCATCCTGTTTGGGGGCCACCTCCTCACCTATTTTTCATCCATTCAAGCCTCAACTGTATCCATTGGAATAGTTGCCCTATTTACTTTTCCGGTTATTACGGCCTTTGCAGAAACCTTATTCACAAAAGAAAAGGTAAGAATGAAAGATGTGTTAACGGCTTTTTTAGTTTTTACCGGCGTATTGATAATGGTTTCTGAGGAGGGTTTCACCCTAGAAAATGGAATGCTGGCAGGAATTGGATTAGGTCTGATTTCCGCCTTTTTTTATGCTTTTAGAAATTTAGTGCAAAAGTATTACCTCCAAAAATATTCAGCCTTGTCCATCTTATGTTACCAATTGTTGGTAACAGCATTCATTTCAATTCCATTTATGGAATTTGAACCCTTAAAAATATCTTCAAATGAAATAGGACTATTATTCATCTTGAGTTTGGTTTGCACCGTAATTCCCCATTCATTGATTATTTATTCCTTGAAGACGGTAAAAGCAAAAACCGTTAGTATCATCTTAGGTTTGATGGTGGTGTATGCCATGCTACTTGCCCATGTGATATTGGATGAGGTCATCACCTTGCCATTAGTTTTTGGTGGCCTCTTAGTGTTCTCTGCCACTCTATTTGAATCTTTTTATTTGAATTGGAATGAGAGGAAAACCAAAAAAGTGAAGGTGAATACTTAATTTCTCCCTTAAGGATTCCTTAAAATATTTACGCAAAAGTGATTAAAATGCCCTTTCCACTTCTTTCCTCTTGGTGATAAATCTCAAGCTTCAATAGGTTTCTTGAGCTTTTTGGAAGAAAAAGTCTTTGGATTCACAACTCCATAAATTTAAAGGAGCTCCCTCCTTTCTTTTAGGAATAGACTCCTTGCAAATCTACCCCTATTATTTTTTTAAACTACTTCTCTATCATCATCTAAAATTTGTAGAAAAATTAAAAGGTTCTCTAACCGGTTCAATATAGAGGGGAAAAACTCCTTTTTCCTCTTTTAAGTGTTCATCTTTTTTGTGGGTAAAAACCTATTAAAAAGAGATTTAGCTGAAACTAGAGTATCATTTCCTTTTCACTTTATTCAGTTGTCTATTACTGTTTTTTTTAATAGTTTAACT
>NZ_SMMB01000131.1 GCF_009711365.1 Xanthovirga aplysinae
AAATAAAAAGTTCTTTTAAGAATTAAAGACAAAGAATTTATTGCTTATGTAGAGGGAAATAGAATTATGCTGTTCGAACCATAAATTGATATTGTTTTTCTATTTATTAAAAGGAATGAATTAATTGTGGCAATTTACAATTTGTTTAACGCATATTCACTCTTTGAACTGTTAGTACACTATAATCAAACCGTCTGTAATAATTATGAGAACTAAAATCTACTTTATAATATTTGCAATATTTTTTGCTTGCCAGGGATCTAATGAAAAGTTTAGAAATAATGATGAAATTAATCATTCATCTATGGATCTCAAAGATGATGTTGAAGCCAAAGTCCTATATTCATCATACACAACTGCCGAAAATGGCCTGGTTTATCGCGAAGAGCCCGATTTAAAGGCTTCAGTTATTGGGAAATTCAGATATGGAACTAA
>NZ_SMMB01000497.1 GCF_009711365.1 Xanthovirga aplysinae
GGATACGGCTCTCAAGCTCATGTTTTTTTTGTGCTAAAGAATCATTATCACCCTTTTTTGTGAATTTCTTGATTTGTTTTACTTCTCTTTCTAACCATGTTGAAAAGCGATCTGACTTTTGGGCATCAACATCCTTAGATACAGACTTCTTATTCCCCGCTGTTTTTTCATTGATAGGAGAGGGATTACCAATATTCTTCATAAAATCAGTCCATTCAGACTTGTCCAACTGAAGTAATTTATCCACGGTCCCTCCTGATTTACGAAAATTAATGAGAAGGTTTAAATCAACATCACCATTTTTGCCGATGAATTCTACATCTTTTTTATTAAAGACACTATCCCCAATTAATATTAGATCCCTTTCCTTTTGAATACCTTCATCAAGACCTGGCTCCAGGAATCGATCAAGCCCAACAGCAAAAACGGCATCCCTTTGAATAGTAGCTTTACCTACATGAAACTTCTCAGCACAAACATCAATGGTTTTACCTTCCCCTTTCAAGTAATCATTTTGATTACTTGCTCCCTTGCCTATCCTTTTCCCTCCATGTTTTGATTTACTAAGGTTATAATACTGTCCCCTTCTATAGCTAATTTCTAAAGTTGAGAGATTTCTTTTCCCAAATTGGATATTGAGCATGTACGCCTGCACTTCTTCAATACTATCAAAGTGCATATACTCCCAATCGAATTCAATATTATTATCTTCCCCTATCTCATAACGATTATGTCCATCAATAATGGGACTATCATTTTCCCTCTTCCATAAAAGAATCTTATCTCTAATTCCCTTTTCCTTAATATCTTCCTTTAATGTGTTATACTCACTAGGCTTTAATTGCCTCATATATTTCTTAAGTTCCGGAAGAATTATTATCTTTTCCCTTTCCTTTTCTCTTTCTTCAGCCTCTTTTTTAGTCGCAATCTCTTCCATTTGCATACCCATTGCTGTATTTTGAGCAATGTTCTCCAGGGGAGAGCTAGACATCAAACCTTTGCCTTTTTTATATTTCTTAGCCATCTATTAACTCCTTTCCTTTCTTTTTAATTTGTTCAGGAGAAATTTCCTTAGCTAAACTTAAATAATCTTTAGCTCCATTACTATTAAGGTCATAATCAAAAATAGTAGATTGACCCTCAACCGCTTCTGGAAGGGATATATTATCTCTAATTACAGATTCAAAAACACGATATGTTCCTTTAAGTTGCTGACGAATTCTATCCATATAATCCTTATGTAGACTGGTATTTTTCTTCACATGGGAAAATAATATCCCCTCAACACCTAAATTTGGGTTCATTTTCCGAACAGCTTTCAGGAGAATAAAAACGTTTTCAAGTCCTGTAGATGAATATGGTTCAGGCTCTGAAACTATAATTACTCCTGTACTTGCTACCAGTGAGGTTCCTGTTAACATCTCAAGAGAGGGTGGACAATCAATAAAAATGTAATCATACTCATGTTTAATCTCAGCCAAAACCTCACTCATACGTTCATAACCCACCATTGGATTATTTTGCATTTCTAAGGTGGCTTGCCCCAATTTCGAGTTTGTAGGAGCTATATCAATATCTTTACCAATAGGTAAAATTACATCTCTAATAGGCAAATTTCTAGATGTCAATAGAACATCTACCATTTGATTTAGGGGATCTCTATAACCAAAATTAAGAGAAGCATTACCCTGAGGGTCCATATCAATAATTAATACTCTATAGCCTAGATGATTTAAGGCTGCACCCAAATTAATGGAGGTAGTAGTTTTTCCAACTCCCCCCTTATTATTCACTACAGATATTATTTTTGCTCCTCTTGTAGGAACATACCCATATCTTGTTACAATGGGTTCAACCTCTTTTAATTGTTTAGGAGTTAATTTTTGACCTCCATTAACAACTCTGGAAAGT
>NZ_SMMB01000416.1 GCF_009711365.1 Xanthovirga aplysinae
CACTACTCTACCAATTGAGCTACACCCGTAAGTTCGCACCCGAAACGGGGATGCAAATGTATGCTTTTATCCTTACAAACAAAAGCGTTTCTGAAAAAAATCAGAAACGCAATTGCATATATTTAAATTCTCTTAGTCAAGAATTTCAGTCACCTGACCAGAACCAACGGTTCTACCACCTTCACGGATAGCGAAACGTAAACCTTTTTCCATAGCGATCTTGTTAATCAAGTTCACTTCGATAGTTACGTTATCACCTGGCATTACCATTTCAACACCTTCTGGCAATGTGATCTCACCAGTTACGTCAGTGGTTCTGAAGTAGAACTGAGGACGGTATTTCTTAAAGAATGGAGTGTGACGTCCACCTTCTTCTTTTGACAATACATAAACCTCAGCTTTGAAGTGTTGGTGAGGAGTTACAGAACCTGGTTTACAGATTACCATACCTCTTTTGATTTCAGCTTTATCAATACCTCTCAACAACAATCCAACATTATCACCTGCTTCACCTCTGTCAAGAATCTTACGGAACATCTCTACCCCAGTAATAGTAGAGCTCATGTCCTCAGCTCCCATACCCAAGATTTGAACAGGATCACCAGTATTAATAATACCTCTTTCGATTCTACCAGTAGCCACAGTACCACGACCTGTGATTGAGAATACATCCTCAACTGGCATTAAGAAATCCTGATCGATCAAACGAGTAGGCTCAGGGATATACTCATCAACTGCATTCATCAACTCCTCAACCTTAGCAACCCATTGTGGCTCACCATTCAAGGCACCAAGAGCAGAACCCTGGATTACAGGAATATCATCTCCTGGGAAGTCATATTCTGAAAGCAAGTCTCTGATTTCCATCTCTACTAACTCAAGTAGCTCTTCATCATCAACTAAGTCAACTTTGTTCATGAATACTACCAAAGCAGGTACACCTACCTGACGAGACAAAAGGATATGCTCTCTAGTTTGAGGCATAGGACCATCAGTAGCAGCTACTACCAAAATTGCACCGTCCATCTGCGCCGCACCAGTAATCATGTTTTTTACGTAGTCAGCGTGACCTGGACAGTCAACGTGAGCGTAGTGTCTCTTGTCAGTTTGATACTCTACGTGTGACGTATTAATAGTAATACCTCTTTCTTTTTCTTCAGGAGCGTTATCAATTGAAGAGAAGTCTCTTTGCTCTGCCAGACCTTTGTTCGCAAGAACGCTAGAAATCGCAGCAGTAAGAGTAGTTTTTCCGTGGTCTACGTGACCAATCGTACCAACATTTAAGTGCGGTTTCGAACGGTCAAAGGTTTCTTTAGCCATACTTGAAAATCCTCAGTTAAGTTAAGTTACAAATTAAATTTTATGCTTAAATAAAAACCTAAAAGCCAATTCGAGCCAACGACGGGATTTGAACCCGTGACCTCTTCCTTACCAAGGAAGCACTCTACCCCTGAGCTACGTCGGCTGTTATTGCTAATTGAGCGGGCGACGAGGCTCGAACCCGCGACC
>NZ_SMMB01000117.1 GCF_009711365.1 Xanthovirga aplysinae
ATTTTTAATGCGGTTGATAGCCACAGCTCCTACAAGTTCTTCCCACAATCCAAAACTGGAACCACAAGCACCTTATGTGGTAAATAGCCCCGCAAAGCCAACCCTTTCCACCCCTCCTGTATGACAAGATGCTCCAATTAAAATTTTTCCGTTAACATTAGTCTGGCAAAAAACTCCTCCACAACCCTCCACCCAATGACCATCACCAGGCAGAACCTATCACCCCATTTTTCCACTTTTGTTCGGCTAGATTTCAATGAGTGATTCCCCTAAAAACCTGTGCGTTTTAAAAACATCACTTGTTCAAAAATGAACACAAATCTAATTGGTACAATTTGAAAATACGGCTTTAAAGGCTGTATAAGCCTTCTTTATGGTTTATGGCACAACAGTTGAATTA
>NZ_SMMB01000975.1:0-4158 GCF_009711365.1 Xanthovirga aplysinae
GGAAAAAATTAAGGAAAGAAAGTAAAAATGGAATTGGAAAAGGAGAGAGGAGTAATAGTAATAATGAAAGATCATTTTAGTATCTAAGCCTCCTTTTATAACCTATGGAGAAGTAAGGCAAAAGCTTTATTCCTGTACTATGTTTTTGTGATTGATCACTAATAGGCTTTTGCTGTTAATTTTTTATCTAGAAAGGTGGCTACCGTTGATTGTTTTTCCCTTTTGCAGGCCAGCCAATTTTTATTAGAATTCAGGAGTGTTTTTTTAATTTGTAAAATCAATATTGACTAAGGAAATGAGTATTTAAGCTCTGATTGATTGCGTTTCTTTGAATTTATACTAAGTAATTCCAAAAAATAAATATTGAGGAAAACGGTTTTGGTAAAAACATGAATGAAAACCTTGGACAGGATTATATGAGGCAATTTGATGAAATGATTATTAGTTTTAAACATTCATCGGTTTTGTTTAAATAAGGGTGTGGAGCTGTTTCTGGTTAAGGGTTTGTCCGGAAACCTTATAGATTGATAAAGCGAAAGATGGACATATAGAAAGAAAGGCTATTTTTTGATAGCCTTTCTTTGCTTTTTGCAATAGGTTGATTCATGATTCTTTTTTATTTTGTAGAATAATTTGAGAATTTTAATTGATAATAAATGGGACCAATCATTACACGGAAAGCTCTTCGGTCAGAGATTAACTGGATAAACTCAAAATATGAAGAAGTGGGTTTTATATCTTCCGACTATGAAAATGAACTCATTGTAGTTGCGGAAATTAAAAATCAAAGATGTGGACTGGGACGAATGGTAGTAATCGATGAAAAAAATTTGGAATTAGGAGGGATTTTTGTATTTCAGGATTATCGTGGCCTGGGAATTGCTGAAGAGATTGTGGGGCATCTTTGTGAGGAAAATGAGTTTAATCAAAGAAATATTTGGTGTTTGCCTTTTCACCATCTCAAGGATTTTTATTTGAAATTTGGATTCAGTGAATTGAAAAGAGATGATTTGGTAGTCCCACAAAAAGTACTTGAAAAACATACTTGGTGTAATAGTAACTATGAACAAAAAGTTTTGATGCTTGTAAAAGAAAATTAGCAACCGCTAGTTGTAAAGGATAAACTATTTTTAAATGTTTATTAGGCAATCCTATTTTGTATCTATGAAAGAACATATAGGTGATTATTTACTTTTTAAAATAATCATTGAAGTTTAATAAGTTTTTTGAAATTATTATTGTAGATCTCTGGAGATTTCTTCAAAATAACAGTGGAAGTTTATCCTGACAGAATATAAGACCTATTAACCCATTTTTAGCATAAACAAGGAGGAGGGTAAACTATTTTTTTATCCCAATATTCCAAAAACAGATTTTGAAAAACCTATGTTTAGATTTATAATCCTGATAATTGTCTTCCTAATTTCGAACAGAACCTTTGCCTCAGACTTTGGAAAGTACCTTATAAATCCACCTCAGCAGTTAGTAGAGAAAGAGGATTGTCAGGCAATCGAACCATATATTTCAGCCCAATTGTTGGGCTTTTTTCAATCTATGGAGAAGGAAAATATTGTGGGGAACATAGAACTGATTTATTTTCTGAATTATAAGAGCATTGACTTTGATATTAAAATAGATTCAATGGGTTTAGAATCCCAGGCCTATGCATTAAAAATAAACCCCAACAAAATAGAATTAATTGGCCAAAATTGGGCTGCCCTTTTCTACGGAAAGCAAACTTTGATTCAATTGCTTCAATATTCAATAGAAGAGGAAAAGCCACTTCCTTGTTTGGAAATTTCAGATTGGCCTAACTTTGAACGACGTGGGTATATGTTGGATGTGAGTAGGGATAAAGTGCCCACCATGGAAAGTTTATATCAATTGATTGACTTGTTGGCAAAATGGAAAATCAATGAACTTCAACTTTATACGGAGCACACCTTTGCCTATAAGAATCACCGGAAAGTTTGGGAGAATTCAAGTCCTTTAACGGCAAAAGAAATTCAACTATTGGATAAATATTGTAAAGAGAGTTACATTGATTTAGTCCCCAATCAAAATTCATTTGGCCATATGGAAAATTGGTTAAAACATGAGGAATATTTGTCTTTAGCAGAATGCCCAACCGATTGTGATACCAAATGGGGAAAACGAAAAAGAACGAGTCTGGATCCCACTAATCCCCAATCTTTTGAGTTGATGAAGGAACTTTATGCTGAGTTACTTCCCAACTTTTCAAGCCCTTATTTCAACATTGGGGGAGATGAAACCATAGAATTATGTACTGGAAAGTCCCAGGCTGAATGTGAGAGAATCGGTAAAGGGACAGTTTACCTGAACTATCTTTCGAAACTAAATGCAGAGGTAAATAAGCAGGGAAAGTTAGCTCAGTTTTGGGGAGATATCATTTTAAATCATCCCGAACTAATAAAGGAAATTCCAAAAAATATGACGGCTTTGGTTTGGGGATACGATGATGTATATCCATTTGATAAAAACCTTCCAAAATTTAAGGAAGCTGGGCTTGAATTCTATGTTTGTCCAGGAACTTCCACATGGCGTTCGTTAATTGGTAGAAACCAAAATGCCTTTATTAATCTGAAAAATGCAGCCATTGAAGGAAGAAAGAACAAGGCCAAAGGCTATTTAAATACAAATTGGGGTGACTATGGGCATTGGCAACCCCTATCTGTGGTTTATCCCACCATGTTAATTGGAGCAAGTTATGCCTGGAATTATGATGAAAAAACCCTGGAAAATTTAGAGTTTCAGCTTAACCATTATGTGTTTAAAGATAAAACAGGAAACACAGGAAAGGCAATCCTTAAACTAGGAAATGCCTACTTAAAAACTAATATTCCCAACGGTAATGCCAATGCGTTTCATTTAATGCTGAGAAGATATAAATGGACGATGAAAGGGCAGTATCAAACCAAGGAATTATCTAATGCTGGTTTGTTAAGTGCTAAAAAGGAAATAGAAGAAGCCCTGGATCTTTTTGAAAAAGCAAAGCCCGCCACTGCTGATTCAGTCATAATAAAGGATGAAATAAAGCAAGCAGCCTCATTGGCTATTCATGGTATTAATTTGGGTTTGGCCAGGCTGGAAGCAAAAGATAATGCGACTGAAAATATTTCTGCGGATAAAAAGCAAAAGCTTTTTAATGAACTGCAACCTTTAATTGAAAACCATAAAAATCTGTGGACCATTAGAAACCGCAAGGGTGGATTAGTAGATTCCTCATCCAAGTTAGAAGATTTGCTGAATTATTATGAGATAGAAGATTGATTTCAACGAGAAGGAGAAATTGCTTTGGGGTAATTTGTGCATTTAGTAGACAAACCATCAATTTATTAATGTAAGATTCAATAATGCAAGAAAGGTTGAATAGGATCTTAAATTACTTTTTTAAAACAATACGCTTGGGACTTCAGCTTGATAAGAAATACTTACATTCCTATAGAACTGATTAATAGACAGTTTTTTCAAGAAGCCTGTTACTTTACTTCCGAAGATGAAACTAAAATAATGGACTTCTTGAATAAACGTTTAGCTGTTTTTTGAAAAAGAATTTCAGGACCGATCTAATTAAAAATAGTTGTCAAATTCTTATTCAGCAAAATCCGAATTACACTATCCCCGCACTAGGTGATGAGTTAGCCTATTCCACAAGGTATATTGAAAAGAGATTTAAAAGTCATTTGGGTTTTCTCTAACAGAATTTTTTACCATAATCAAAATCAGACCTGCAGCCCATTATTTGGTTTGTTTTGTCTTTAGGGAAAACACAGAAAATTTAACAAAGCTGGCTCTGGAATTGGGCTTTTATGATCAGTCACATTTTATTAAGACCTTTAAACCATTTGCCAAAATCTCGCCTTCTCGCTTCGATGTGGGGGAGTTTATCTTTAGAAATCTCAATTAGTTCGCATTTTTACAATTTTAATATTAGATGTTGTGCTATCTTTGGGATAAGTGGAGGGTTTTTAAAAATTACGGATTATACCCTAAGAGTTAGTTTAGATGAGGGGGAATGGTCTTTTAAGACTGAAATAGGAAGAAACAAAGAAATCCATGCAGTAGTCTGCATTTGGGTAGTTTCTTAAGAGATGTAATTTGTCCCTTAGGACTAATTAATGAATTAAATTATTTTTT
>NZ_SMMB01000975.1:4168-6047 GCF_009711365.1 Xanthovirga aplysinae
ACCGAATTACAGGATTCACAACCTAGGTAATGAGTTAAGCTACTCCACAAGATACATCGAGAAAAGATTTAATTGCTATTGATTTCCTGAGATATTTTTGGATTGTAACTACGAGCTGCAAGCTCGCGGTAGCTTGGGAAAAACCGGCATTGAAAGATCCCTCAAACAAATGACCACTACCCCTAAGGGTCCATCATTTCAAGAACTTTCACATTTTTTCAAAATTATTTTTTTGAATATACATCACCTCCCCCAAGTTCAATTAATCCTTTTTCGCATGATAGTATTTGGTACATCTCTCAACCTTAATTCAATGGGGATTACTAGAAGAACGCTTACAGGTTGGCCCCTTATTAAAGCGGGCTTAAAATTATTGGCCAAATCAACGGCCTTTTCTGCTTCCATATCACAAGCAGGATAAAACCCCTTTAATGTTTTTACTTGAGTAGTATTTCCAAGCTCATCCACTATAAATTGAACAAATACTGTCCCTTGGATATTTCTTCTTCTTGCCTCAATGGGATACACCATATTTTTGGAAACAAAGCTATAAAATTCATTATCTCCATAATTGCCATAGTAGGGGGCCACAATTAGTTTAGTATATTGATAGGAATTCCCTTCTGAATCAATGCTCGTTCCCCTAGTTAAAAGCCCATTTTCGTATTGTTCAATATAGCTTGACTTTCCCGATTTAAAAGAACCTTTCCAAACTCCTTCCTTAATAGAGTTATGTAATCTTCCCGAGTCTAAAAGGGGGCCTTTTTCATATTTAACATAAACACCATTTCCCTCCTTTACGAGTTGATTCCCTAGACTATCAAAAAAGTTAATAATTTGCCTTTCTGTGCCGGTCTTATGGTTATCCAGAAAAACCTGATTTAAAGAATCACTAAAAAGATAATCTCCTTCTTTTTGGCCATTAGAGTACCATTGTGTAACCTTTCCCTCTTTTAGCCCATTTAAATAATGTCCTTCTGATTTCCTTTTACCATTTTTATAGTATGTAGTAAACTTACCAATCTGGATGGGCTGACGATATTCATGAAGTTCATTATCAAAAAAATTTGTATTATTTCGATTTGCCTTCAACTCATTGTTTAAATTTCCACCTGGTCTATTTAGATAAGGGAAAATCATCTTGACAAAACCTTCTTGATATAATTCCCCTGATAAATAGTAATCTTTAATCTGAAAGGTGTCCTTACTCTTTGGAGTCATATGTCGGACATACTTAGCATTTATAAAATCAACTTGAGCTAATTCTGAATTTAAATAAACCATTTGCGTTTCCTGCCCTTGGACTAGGTGGGACAAAAATAATAAAATAAGGGTCGCTTTTAATATTCTACTTATCAAGATCTTAAATTAAATAGCTTAAAAAATATGGATGACCAAACCTCTTAACTTATGGTTTAAGGAGGTCCTCTAAAACAAGTGAAAAACTCTTAAAAATATTGAGGAAAACCTAAAAACATTCATTACTGCACTTTTGCAAATGAAAGAAAGTTTAAAGCTGAAAGCTTCAAAAACAAAAAACCGCCTTTAGAAGCTCTAAAGACGGTTTTGTAGTTATTTACTTTATTTGCTGTGAACTCGGAGGGAGTCACCATTTCCACAAAATCACTACCTTAGAATAATTAAAGGCCTATTTTAAAATAAGGGTGACCGATATGGTGACCTTTTATTTTGCTCACAAATTTATAAAATAATTGACTACAAAGAGAGAAAATCTTTGACCTGCTCCACCTTGAAACCCGAATATTGGCAAAACTCATCAATGGTTATGAATTGATGCTCCTCTTTATTGAAGTGTTTCCTGATCCTTTCCAATAAGCTGCGGCCATACCTTTCACTTCTGCCGGTGATCAGCATAATG
>NZ_SMMB01000978.1 GCF_009711365.1 Xanthovirga aplysinae
ATATCACTAACATAAATATTTCCCGAAGAAGTGAAAGGGTATACTCCAAATGCTCCATTAATGTGTGATCCCTCAAAAGGAGAATCATTAGTATCGTATTGGTAAACAAGAAAGGGGTCATTTGGGTCCGACACATCATAAATTCTTAATCCTGCACGGTAATAAGAGACATAAGCATAATTCCCAATTATGTATAAGTTATGGGCTACGTTATCTTCATCATTTATTTGGCTTACCCGAGTGGGGTTTGAGGGGTTAGAAATATCCCAGATGGTAATATCAATACCTTTATCATTTTCATTGCAAATAAAAAGATAATTATGATCGTCTGTTACCCAACCACTATGGCTTATAGTCACATCAGGACTTTCGATTTTTCCTAATAAGACTGGAGAGGAGCGTTCACTAATGTCGTAGATTTCTGTTCCATTTCTTTTTGAAAGGCATACATCCTATTTCCATTCACTGTAAAGTCATGAGAGTTTACCCTTTCATCTTCAAAAGTCCATATCAACCTTGGATTTTCAGGATTTTCATTTAGATCAAAAATGCTAAATCCTAAAATATCCCATTCCTCAGGGTCATCATCCGACATATTGTCAAAATACCCAGTTAGGTACAAATACCCTTTTTCATCAATAAAGATATTATGGGAGGAGGGAAAAGTTCCCACTATTTTTGGGTTGGAAGGGTCTGATATATCTAAAATATGGCTTTTCTCCACTTTAGATAAATCCCCATCTGCTACATATAAATAATGATCCCAAACTTTCATATCAAAAGCAAACACCGAAGTAGTGGAAACTATTTCGGTGTTTGAGGGTTCGGTTACGTCCACAATGCTTATCCCATCTTTATCTCCAATAATTGCATATTCCTTTCCTTGGGTTTCGTAACCCCAAACATCAGTTACTGATCTTCTGGGAATTTCTAAATGAGATAATTTCTCAAAATAAACTTCAGTTTTTGGCTCAGGATCCTGGGACTTATCCGAACAAGAAATGAACAAAAAAATGGAATCATATAAAGGACTTTCCAAATTGAATAAAAGTAAGACCGCATGAAAATTTTTGTTTTTCTCATTTTTTTGGTGGTTTAGATAACGATTTCCTTTATAAAATTTCTGAATTTAGCTAATGAACTCCATTGAGGTATTGGGACTCTTTATCTCATTTTATGCCCATGCTAATAAAAAAGTATAATCTCAACCCTCCTATTCTTCCTTCTTCCCTCAACAGTTTCATTTCCTGCTAAAGGTTCTGATTCCCCCCTTCCATCCCAGAATATTCTCTCTGCAGAAATATTATTTTCAATAAGCTGACTCTTTATTTCCCTGGCCCTTCTTTGGGACAATCTTAAGTTATATGCCTCTGTTCCAACATTATCGGTATGCCCTATAATCTTAATTCGGATATATAGGTCTTCTTTCAAAATCTTAACCAAATCAGAGATGTAATCCTTTGTTTCTTGTTCTGCAACGCTACTATCAAAATCAAAATAATAGACTAATTTCGTTGTCTCTAGGAGTAAAGCTTCATGTTTAAGATCCCCAACAGAGGTTGTAGTCTTAATTTCTTCCCTTCTTTCTTTTTGCTGTTCTATTTTTGATTCTTCAGGCCTAGTCATTTGTTCCCTTCTCTTATCAGCAGATTGTTTTTTTTCCTCCTCCTTATTTTTTTCTGAAAACCTCTTGTCATTTGTATCCTGCTTAGTCTTTGAGTTTCCTTTCCTTGTTTTCTTTCTCCTTACCACTTTCTTTTTGCGTTTAGTTCTTCTATACCTCCTTTCTATTAATTTGCTTAGTTCGACACCAATCTCAAAAGCTCCCTGCTGAGCAACTGCATTATGAAGAGGCAAATCATAACTCAACCCAATAGAGAATCCTTCGTTTACCAATTGCAATCCAAACATCACCCCCTCTTTAAGTAAATATTTGGTATGCAACTCTACCGCAGAAGCCACGGTTTTTATATTCCAATGATCGAAAGAGTAACGAGTAACTGCACCAATATTCAAGGAACTTGTTGATGCGGAATTAGTGTAAAGAAATTCAGGGTAAATACTGAATTGACGATCCCCATATATTTGTCTCCCACCTTCAATAACAAAAGTGGGGATCATTGAGGAATGTCCTCCCAGAAGACTTTCATTTGGTGCATTTATATCAAATAATGAAACACCAAAGTGGGCAATTCTTCTCCCCTTCCGATCTTCCTTATTCCAAAAAGCTCCTCCACTAAAAGAAAAAAAATCAGTATTAAATTTATTAAAGTCCTCTCCCAAATCACCCCCAGAGACAAATCCAATTCCAGGTATAAACTGAGTTCCCGTAGTTAATCCTCTGGTATCTATCTTCCTTGAGTGGTAGTTAAGTTTAGTGCCAAAGCTTAACACTTGGTCTTTGTTCAAAAAGAAATTAAGCGCATAAGTCAATCCAAGTTCATTGGCCATTAGAATTCCACTTAATCCACTTTGATCTTTCCCGGCAGAAAGCCCAACTGAAGACCACCTTTTCCCTCCATTTTTGGTCATCAAGGGATATTTTGCCGAAAACAAAAAGGTATTCATATTCAAATCCGGGGAAGTATCCTGAATTCTATAGATAAACCCGACAGTGGCATAATCAGATAAGGATATTGAGGCAGGATTGGTCCGCTGGTTGGCATAATTATATTGCGAAAACTGATAATACTGGGCATTCAGTCCAGTAAAAAGCAGGACAAACCCTATAAGGAGAATTGATTTCTTCATCTGTAATTATCTCAATAAATGTATTGCCCCAGAATTTTTTCCATTCAAATAAACCGGATTTCCATTTTTGTAAGTCCCAGAAATCCTCCAATAATAGACTCCATTGGGCTGCGGCTTTCCTTTTCTTGTCCCATCCCAACCTATTGCGATGGCCTCATCTAAATTATTTGTCTCATAGACCAAGCCCCCTGACCGATTATATATTTTGAAAGTAAATTCATTTACCTCTTCCAACCCATAAATTTTCAAAACATCATTCCGTTGATCCTGATTGGGAGTAAATAAATTGGGAATAAAGGCCTCACTTTCCACAATAACTTGGATCGAAGCTAAAGCTTTACAGCCTAGGGAATCGGTAACCTGTACAGTATATAATGTTGTTTTTTCCGGGCTTGCCAATGGATTGGCAATTAATGGATCATTTAGTCCTTCTGAGGGTTCCCAAATGTATTTATCTCCTCCTCCAACGGAAAGTTGAACACTTTCCCCTTTTAGAATTCTATATATTTCCCCACTTAGAGAAATTTCAGGGGAGCTGACGTTAACGGAAAAAACATCTTGGAAAGCACACCCTTGGTAGGATTCCAAACTAACGGTTACAGTATCCTGAGCAACAACTTCATAAGTTAAGTAGGTTGAATCTGAGAGATCCCCTTTTATTTGAGAAGTCCATTTTATAGATTTCCAATAATCGTCGATTTTAAGCTCTAATACATTCCCCTCACAAGCCCATAAGTCTGGGAGTTGTTCTATTTCACCACTTTCTTGTACATCAAAAGACCAAACCTCTTGATCTTCACAAAACAAAGAATTATGAACTGAAAAAAATATCTGGTCATCTTGTTCGACAATGAGGTTTAAAGAATCAGAAGTCCCTAAATAACCTTGCCTAGAAGAATACCAAGTCCCTGTTTTACCCCCGTTCGCTATCAATGTATATTCTTCATCTGTGCATACAATATACTCATTGGTTTGTACATTATCACAAATCACAAATTGACCGCGATGAATATCTCCCAAACCTCCTCCAGCATAATAAGCATTATCTACCGCCTGAATGCCGTATTCATAAATTCCAGGATCCAATTCATGATAGGAAACTTCAGTAAGCGTATTTTGATTCCCATGGGCTACTACTATTCTATAAGGATTTTCAATCTTAAAACCGGGAGAAAGAGTTATTCCTTCCTTTTTAAGGTATAGGTCATAGGTCAAAGCTGCCTGATTTGTATGATCATCTTTTACACTATCCCAACTAATGGTAATAGAATTGGATTGTGGAAAAACCATTGATTGAGTAGGAGTTGTGGGCCCCAAATTTTGTGCAACTGTAGAATTGTCAAGTAACACCACTTCTAGAGAATCTTCAATTTTTTTAAACTGCAAAATATCCAGATCCCCATCCCAATCCCAATCTCCAAAATCCTGGTGATCTGACATAAAAATTTCCTCCGATGAAAAGCTTAAATTTCCATCGTTGAGCATCAACTCATTTTTTAATTCACCCCCAGTACTACTTTTTAAAACAATATCAACAAACCCATCCGAGTTGAAATCAGCTGCAAAAAATTGCAAAACGCTATCAGGATCTATAACTAATTCCTCCCTTACAAAACTACTATCAGTATTATGGTAATAGTACAAAGAGGTAGTGGCCCCTACTTCACCATGGTAGAAAATCTCAAAGTCCCCGTCAGCATCAAGGTCTACTTTTGACATTTTCAATAGTTCCGGATAATCAAAATCATGCCCAGCTGAATCCAATTTTCCTTTATTATTTTGATAGAGAATCAATTCCGCATCCCCAGCTTCATTAATTCCCCCTAATAGAATATCATCCCAACCATCTTTTTGAAGGTCGATGGCAAGGAGTTCTCTAAAGGTTATCCCTTCTGAATACTCCAATTGCAAGGTATCCCAACCTATTATTTCTTCTTTATAAGCATATAGTCTGGGAGTAAGTATTCCTTCCTCTTCCACTATGGCCAGAATCTCTTTTGATCCATTTCTTTTCAGGTCAGTAGGCACCCAACTATGAGCAAATAAATCGTCTATTTTCATTACCCCTTCATCAAAATCCAATCCCTCATTATTAGGATAGATTTCTAAAGTAGATGTTGTCTTTGTTTTAATGGTTAATAAAATATCTAATAGCCCATCTTGTGTCAAATCAACAATTTCAAACTGTGCACCAATACCTTCCTTTGCCAATAAAACTTGATGATTTAGAGTGTCCCTCTCCATAAAAAACATAGTTACAAAAACACTATCCTGATTTTGAAGCAATGCCACATACTCAAGTGTACCATCATGAGTAATATCAGCCCAATGTCCATCGAGGATGTTTTCAGCACTTACTTTCAGTGTATCCCTGCCTTCAAATGTTTGGGAAAAGGCAAAGAAATGCCGGATTGTCAGCATGACAATCAACAAATATCTTTTTTTCATAACCTGACTATTTTTTGATATTAAAACTTAATGGAATGGAAAGTTTACTGCTTACTGGCGTATTATTTACTGTTGCAGGAACCCATTTGGGCATATTACTAATTACACGTATGGCTTCCTGGTCAAATTTTTCTCCTAATGACTGTACAACCTCAATTTTTGTTATAGAACTATCTCTGCCTACTACAAAGCTCACCAAAACTACTCCTTCAATTGAATCCTTCTTCAACTCATCAGGGTAAGTCAGATTTTTATGTAAATAAGCATAAAGATATGAAAGTCCTTCAACAGGAACGGCCTCCCTATATGTATAGGTCACTTCCGGTGCCTTCTTCTTTTTCTGTTTTTTTATCGAAGATATTTCATCCACCAACTTTCTATCTTTTTTCTTTTCAATAGACTTGAAAGCAGCCTTACTTTCATTAGCCTTCTCGGCTATCAAATGCTCACCTTCTAGAGGAATCGATGCTTTTGTCTCCCGAGGTTCCAATTCTTGTAAATTTTGCGCTCCTTTTTCCTCTTTCTTTGATACTTCCTCTTTAACTTCCGACTTAATGGTCACTTCCTCCAGAACTATTTCTTCTTTAGGGAAAAGAAAATACAGGCTTACACCCAACAACATAAAACCAACAACCATTAAACCTGTCTTGAAAGATTTATTCCTTGTTATAACTTTATTGTTATTAAAGTTATCCAACACCGAATCGAAATCCATGTAGGACTCTATTTCCTTTTTTGAAGTCAATGGGTCTTGGTCGAGTATTTTTATCTTCCTTGGTGTCTTCATCTCTCCATTAACTTTTTCATTTTACTTAAAAGCCGATAAGTTCTAACTTTTGCGAGGTTTTCCGTGATCTTAAGAATGTACCCGACCTCTTTAAAGGATTTCATCTCAAAAAACCGTAGTTCCAGTAATTGGATTTCATCTATCT
>NZ_SMMB01000568.1 GCF_009711365.1 Xanthovirga aplysinae
AGAGGCCTATGGCTATTAAAAATACCCCAATGCCAATAGAGGTACGATAAGCAAAGCCTTCCAGCCAATCGTTCATCACATACCAGGCGAAAGGAGAGGCGATTATAAAAGCGATCAAAATGAGTTTGGCAAAATCTCTGGAAAGCAAAAGTACAATAGAAAAGACAGAGGAGCCTAAAACCTTTCTTACCCCAATTTCCTTTTTTCTTTGTTCAGCGGTAAAGGCGGCAAGGGCAAATAGTCCTAAGCAGGCAATAAAAATGGCCAAGCCGGAGAAAATGGCCATAATCTTAGCTGTTCTTTGTTCCCCTTGGTAGAGTTGGTTAAACTGATCATCGAGAAAAGTATAGGAAAAGGGTTGGCCAGGGGCCATTTTATTCCATTTTTGTTTTAAAAAAGCCATGGCATCCCTTGCCGAGCTTTCTTCTATTTGAAATCCCATCATTCCTGAATTATTTCCTAAATGCATAACAATGGGGAATATCTCATTTCGCATCGATTGAAAATGGAAATCTTTAACTACCCCAACAATCGTATAATAGTTAGCTACTTTAAATTCTTTATTGGTTTGATCTCCTGATGAAATTCGGGTGCCAATAGGATTTTCTAATTGAAGGATTTTAGCTGCCGTTTCATTGATGACCACCGCTGTGGAATCAGTAGAAAACTCAGGAGAAAAGAAACGGCCAGAGGCTAATTCCATCCCGTAGGTATTAAAGTAATCATGGTCGATTGTAAAAGCCAAAGTGGATAGTTCAGTTTTTCCTTCCTCTGACCAATAGGAAGTTCTGTAGTAATCTGTATAATAATTATCCACTGGTATATATCCTGTAATACTGGCTGATTTAAACAATGGATTTCTTAAAACTTCCTCTTTGAAGCCACGAATATTTTTTCCTAATCCATAGGCATCTTTTAAGATTAATACCTGCTTTTTATTAAATCCCAAGTCTGCTTGTTGTACGAATTTTATTTGTTTGAAAATGATAATAGTTCCTACGATCAAGAAAATGGAAATACTAAATTGAATAACTACCAAGAGGTTTCTTACTTGTTGTCCTTTTTTTCCTTTAGTTAATCCTCCTTTTATAATTGAAGAGGGGTTAAAAGCAGATAAATAAAAAGCGGGATATGCGCCTGCCAGAAAAGTTAATAGGAAGATTAGTCCAGCACAAAGAAATCCAAATTTCCAATTTCCCCAATAGTGTATGTTGAGCGATTTGTTTGCAAGTTGATTAAATGCCGGAAGGGCTAATTCCAGGAAAATTAGGGAAATAGCCAGAGCAAACAGGCTTAAAATAAAGGATTCAGTTATAAATTGTTTTTTCAGTTGAGCACGGTAAGCCCCTAAAGTTTTACGTATTCCAACCTCTTTGGCCCGATTGGTAGAGCGTGCCGTGGCCAAATTCATATAATTGATGGAAGCAATTGTTAAAATGATTAGGGCGATGGCTGAAAAAATGTATACAAATTCTATGGCTTTGTCACTTCCTGGTCCAATCCCTTCAGAATAAAGGTGAATATTCTTTACAGCCTCCAGATGGTAGGTGACTACTTCTTGTCCACTTTCTTTAGTTAGTTCTTCCCAATTTTTCCCCCATGCTTCTAAAAAGCCCGGTTCATATTTCTTACGGACAAAGTTTTCCTGAATTTTTGCTTCTAAATTCCTGGGAGAAACACCAGGATGAAGTTTTACATAGGTATAAGAGTTGTGACTTCGGAAAGTGTCATAGAAAGGTTCATCCAAACTTTGAACCGAGGCAAACACATTATAATTAAAATGAGTATTGGCAGGCATGTCTTTAAATACCCCACTTACCTTAAATGTTTTGTCCTGGTCCAGCACTAATAATTGTCCGAGAGGGTCTTCTTCTCCGAAAATCTTTTTCGCAATACTTTCATTTAGTAGGATGGAATTTGGCCCTCGCAATGCGTGCTCAGGATCCCCTTTTATGAAAGACAAACTTAAAACCTGGAATAGGGTCGAATCGGCATAAGCTAATGTTTCAGCTTTAAAAGAAGTTGATCCAAAAGTCAGTAAGCCACTTCCTTGATGTCGGTATCTTCCTGCTTGCTCTATTTCAGGAAAGTCATTTTTAAAAGTCTGTGCTATAAAACCAGGAAACACGGCTTGTGTTCCCTGATAATCTTTAAAATTGAAACTAATATACAGGCGGTACAATTGATCAAGGTCTTTATTATGACGATCATAGCTTAACTCATCTTGCACCCAGAAAAATATCAAAAGACAAGCCGCTAGCCCAACGGAAAGCCCCAACAAATTGATTAATGTGTAGAATCTATGTTTGATTAAATTTCGAAAGGCGGTTTTAAAGTAGTTTTTTAACATAATTGAAAAAGGAATAAAAAATTATCATTCGTAACGAATAGAATTCACAGGATCATCAGTTGCC
>NZ_SMMB01000792.1 GCF_009711365.1 Xanthovirga aplysinae
TTTTAGTCGCTCAGAAATTCCAAGAGATAATTAATTCCTGATACTCAGATTAAAGTAAATAAAATAAGCCCTTACAGATGCTGTGAGGGCTTTTTATTGGGAAATATTTATTAATTCTTTTGATATATGTTTTGGTTTATCAAAACTAAATGACATTCCCACGAGGTTTTAATTTTAATCATTATTTATAAAAGAGTCATTAGGCTAAATCTTAGAAAAAAATAGGGTGTATTTTAACTTTTTGATAGCTAGTTGGTTGTATGCTGTTATTGCTAAACACTGATTTTTGTGTTAATTTGCTTTAATTATTTATGTCTAAAGTTGATCAATGGCTTTTAATTTGAAGTATTTAGGAAATTTTTTAAGCTATGTTTTGATAGGTTTGGAAAGGTCAATATGAAAGTAATGATGATAATTTTTTTCTGACTGACATGGGAAAATAATTATCAAATTGCTTTTTAAAAAACTTCAATTAAAAATAGGTTTTGTTAGTATTAATTAAGGTTAATGCCTAACCATAGACCTACCGTTAGGGAAAGTAATTATAAGAGGAATGAAAAATAAAGTAGGTGTAATTGCTAATATAATCCTTATAATTATGGGTTTGACTCTGGGAATTGTCTTTTTCTTGATGGAGGATGAAAAAAAGGACTTGAGTATAGTTTTGTTTTCCATTGCCATAGGAAGTATTTTATATCAGTTCCTTGGAGGAGTTGGGGAGAGTAATTCCTTCCAGTTAGGTGCCATTAAGTTTGGAGGTACTGCAGCCGTTCTGATTGGATTTATGTTTTTTTTAAAGAAGGTGGTGTTTGTTCCCACCGTTCAAGGTCCTGAATTAACTGTTTCTCCTGAAAAAGATTGGATTCCCATTAGCACAGAAACCGGAAAAATAAAACCGATCATAATTTCTAATGGGAAAGAAGAAAAAATAATTCCCAATTTATTGGATAAAAGTTATTTAAATGCCAGGAAAAGGCACGAATATCAATTATCAAATAAAAATGCATCTCAATTTAGTATTGAACTAAAAAGCAATTTGACAGACACCATTGGGTATGTAGATATTCATAATTTCCGCACGAGGGGTTTGTATAACATTACAGAAATCGCCAAGGATTCCAAAGTGATTCAGGTTTTTACCCTTTATCCGGAAAACGTAAATAAAAATTCTTCTATGAAACTGGAAAATGTTTTACTCCCTTTTGAAATTAAGGTATTTAACACCTCCAGGTTTAGCATTGAGCCTTTTATCCTTAATCAGGAAGTCGTAAAAAGATCCAGTTGGTTGATTCCCTTTTCTACCGATGAGTCTTACATTGTATTCTTAGAACAGGCCAATTCAAAGGATTCTGTAAAATTCTCTAAATGGTTGGTCGAGAAGCTGGACCATAAATTGGAGTAGTTAGGTAGCTATTTTTTTTTTATTGTTTTTGGTTTAGTGGAGAATAGTAATATCTTTCTTTTTATGGAAATGTATGGTGAAGAGGAAGTTACCTTATTTGTTTGCTATTTCTTTTATTGAGCAATCTGGTTTCTAGTTTTGGACTCTTATCTTGGGAATAATTTTTTTCTATTAACTATGGTGTATTAATGCTGGAAATAATGAAAATTAGGATGATAATGTAATTCAATCTACTATGAAATACACAATGCGCTTTCTTTGATAAAAAGTTGGTCTGAGAATCAGAAAACTGTTGTTCGATGATTTATTGATTGTGGGGATGACGATTTTCTATATGAGGGGAATAGCCTGGTCCATATCGCTATACGCAAAAGGAAAATTCCTTATGAATATAGGGTACGATAAGGGGGGCATAATTGGATCTATTGACGGGAATCCTTACGATTGATATTAAATTGTTTTGAATTCCTTTCATCAGCTTAAAAACAGGGAGTCGTTTGTATTATTAACTTTCCTATTTGTACATTGTCATGGGTAGTGTAATTAGTCCATTTTTTAATTTAAGGGTAGAAAAATAATTTGACGGATGCAAAAGAAATTAAATTGGGAGGCTTTTTCCGGAGAAGACAGAAATAATATCCTGAGAGAAATACAAAATGTAATTTCTATTAATGATGGATGTATTTTGAATTTCAACATGTTTTCAGACCTAGCTTTAAGTCTTTGCGTTGAAATTGAAGAAAAAAAGATTCTAGGTTTACATAAAGCACTTAAATCCCTCCTTAAAATTTCAGATCTTGATTTGGGAATAATTAATCAGAATTCACAAAAGGAATGGCTTTTGTTTATTAATCTTTCCTTTAGTAAAGGTACAGGAGATTTGAAAATGAAAGTGCCTGAAGTGCCAGGGTAGAAAATCCACAAAAGAAATAATGTTATAAATTGGTTAGCCTGCAATATTCCATTAGCAATATTATGATAAGCAAGTACGTGATTAATTTTTGGTTATTAAATTGATAGTTTAAATATTGGAAAGGAAATGATAAAAGCACTAATATTAGATTTAGACGATACCATCTTTCCTACGAGATCTATAGATCCAAACATGCTAAAGCCGTTTCTTGATAAATTGGAAGAAGTAAATGATGTATTAACGGAAGAATATTTTGAGAAGGCCAAAGTCGAACTATGGAAACGCCCCTTTAACATGGTGGCAGATAAGTTTGGATTTAGTGAACGAATGATTAGGGAAAGTATCCAGGTGCTGAATAATTTAGAGTTAGACTTGTCCATTTCACCCTTTTCGGATTATAGATTTATTCAAAAAATTCCTTTGAATAAATTTCTGGTAACAACGGGCTTTAAAAATATCCAATGGGCGAAAATCCATGCATTGAATTTAGTGGGAGACTATAAAGAGATTTTTATTGATGACCCCATTAATCAAAAGGGAGGTAAGGTACAAATCTTTAATGCCATTCGAGAAAAGTATGGATATTTAAGAGAGGAACTTTTGATTATAGGGGATAATCCCGAATCAGAAATAAAAGCCGGAAAAGAATTGGGAATGCATACCTTGCTAATTGATAGAAATAAAAAGTATTTAGATAGGGATGAAAACACCATAATAAATTTTTCTGAAATTGTGGAATTTTTAAAACTCAGAAAATACAACTAAAATTAATGCTTGATAGTCTCAAATGGATAGAGGGGGACTTTATTCTTTTAATAGTAAGTTGTTTCCAGAAAAGATTGGAGTATTCTAACAATAATTCCATTTTTTATTGAATTATTATTTGCTTGGGATTTCTTGTTATTTTTACTTTTTAGTATTGTGAAATATATTTGTTACTGATTGATTATGAGTTGATGGATTAGATTTTACCCAGGCTTTTAAACTCCTGGTAAATCTAAATTTTTTTCTAGTTCTAAAGAGGAAAAGTAAATTAAATAGAAACTTCAGGGAAAATTGGAATCATTTTTGGATAGGAATGGATACCCAAATTCATTGTATTTTTTGATAACCTAACCATTCCAATTAAAAATGAGAAACTTATTCCTTTTATTTATTTTTTCAACTTCACTTTTTCTCTTTTCCTGTGATAATAATGAGGTTTTTCCTGAAGAAAATCCAACTGATGACAATGTAGAAAATGAAGGGGGTAGTGATGAAAGCAGTATTAATGCGGAAATCTTAAATTTGGTCAACCTTCATCGTTCTTCTATCGGAAAACCTCCATTGGAAGCCAATGAAGTGCTTTTTGAAGAGGCAAAAAAACACACCGAATATATGATTTCCATTGATGACATCAACCATGATGGATTTGATGAAAGAGCGGATAGAATAAGAGAGGCAGTAAACGGAAGTTCTGTAGCAGAAAATGTAGCCTATGGATATCCTACAGCAGAAGATGTTGTAAATGGATGGCTTAATAGCCCTGGCCATAGAAAAAATATAGAAGGTGATTATACCCTTTCCGGGATTTCGGCCTTACGGAATAAGAATGGAGTGTATTTTTACACCCACATATTTTTAAAGCAATAGTTCTAAGGGAGAAGGAAAAGAAAACACAAAAAAAGGATAAACCCCAGGTAGGGTTTATCCTTTTTTTGTGTTTCTAGTTGATGTGTTTTTT
>NZ_SMMB01000775.1:0-1566 GCF_009711365.1 Xanthovirga aplysinae
AAAAAAAAGTCAAAAAGAATCCCCAATGATGGCCATCGCCACCATTGCTGAAAAAACAACTGCAGGCTCTTTCCGGCCCTTTAAAATTAAAAACTTTTTCGGAAGAACCTTTGTAAAAGACTCAGTTATTATACCTCCACTGTCCTAAAAAGTGGAAACAAATAAAAATTAGAGGAAAAAAAGTGTGATTGGAGCCCATGAGAGACGAAAAAAACCCTCCCACTTACAAGGGAAATGGATGCAAAAACCCAGGGAAGGACTATTATTTAACCACCCTTATTCTGAACCATTTGCTCCATAACCAATAAGAAATGACTTGCTATTCTTTCAATGGTTGGGCTATCACTAAGTTTGGTATTTCACTTATGATCCCAAAAAGATAAGGAGTATTAATAATTACCCCTCATCATTCCATCTGAGAATAAATAACTAACAACTCCACTAAAACAATAACTAATTTTTCCTTCGTCTTACAATTCCAATCCAACAGCTTTAACTTCTACCTGCTTAATATCCTTCCCATCAGAATAAAAAAGGTATTTTTTATCTGGAGAAACATAGGGGCTGTACTTGAATCTTGAGGGATCGTTCAAAAGAATCTGTTGGGCATCAGTCCAAACACCATTCCGGTGGTAACTAATAAAGAGTTCCCCAATCCAATCATTATTATTATAATCTCTATTTCGGGCAAATATCAAATAACTTTCATCAGGGGCAATAAAAGGAGATTCATCATTAACGTTCGAAGTATTAATCTCTTCTCCTAAAAGCTCAGCGGTTTTATACCGACCATTGACATATTTGGAAACATAAAGATCTGTTTGCTTATCCCCAAACCGGCTAGGACGAGTAGACTCGAAATATAGGTTACCATTGGCTGCAACCGATGGCAAATATTCATTATATTCAGAATTAATAACCTCACCTAATCGATAAGGAGTACCCCAACCCTTTCCCGATCTTTTTGCCAACCAAATATCAAATTCTCCTATTGAACCCTTTCGGTTTGAACCAAAGAAAAAATGATTGGCGTCTGGTGAGACAAAAGGTCCATCCTCCCTAAAGGAATCATTGTCAGAAAAGGGAGATAAAATGGGTTCACTCCAGCTACCATCTTTGTAGTAAGAAATATAAATTCTACTACCTTGTTTATTCTCCTTTTGCCTTTGAATATAAATCACTTTTCCATCTGCTGAAAAGTGAAATGCCCATTCTACTAAATCCGGTTTAGAAAGAGTACCTTCCCCCACTATTACAGAATTATGAATCGGTTTCTCCGAATGATAAGACAATTGACTACTGGTAAGCTTTTTTGAACATGAATTTAGAGTTACAAAAATGAGGCCAGCAAGTATTAAATGTACTGTAGCTAAGCACTCAGCCTTACGCAATAGAGACTGATAAAACTTTAAAAAATGATCCATTAATTTGTTAGTTACCTTTAAAATGAAATTATTAATAGTCTAATTTATTTTGAATATAAGGTTCATTTATTACCACAAGAGATTTTAAGCCTCCAATAGGAAGGCAATACTGGTTTTTAAGGAGAATATTAAAATTCTTTCT
>NZ_SMMB01000775.1:1908-3880 GCF_009711365.1 Xanthovirga aplysinae
GGAATCTCTTGGGCATCTGTCCATGCACCTTCTTTATAGTAACTGATGTAGAGTTCCCCAAACCACTGCCCTGCTGTATTTTTTTTATTTCGAGCAAAGATTAAATAACTTTCATCCTTTGCTATAAATGGAGATTCATCGTGTACTCCGGCCGTATTAATTTCATTTCCCAGGAGCTCTGCTGGGGTATATTTGCCATTGACAAATCGAGAAACATAAATATTTTGCTTGCGATCATCTCCATAACGACTGGGACGGTCAGATTCAAAATATAAGTTTCCACTGGCTGCAACAGAAGGCAAAAATTCATTATATTCAGAATTGATAACCGCACCCAAGGAATAAGGAGTCCCCCAACCCATTCCGGATTTTTTAGCTGACCAGATGTCAAACTTTCCAATTGATCCCTCCCGGTTAGAAGCAAAGAAAAAAGTGCCTTCATCCGGAGAAATGAAAGGTCCATCCTCACTAAATATCTCATTAGGGGAAAAAGAAGATAAAACAGGTTTACTCCAGTTTCTTCCATTAAAATGGGATTCATAAATCCAGTATTCCTTTTGCCCTTTTTTTTGTTTTTGTATATAAATCACTTTTCCATCTTTTGAGAAGTGCAAGGAATATTCTTTGACCTCTGGTTCAGATAGAGTGCCTTCCTCAAAAATCACAGGTTTAAGAATAGGTTTATCAGAATAATAAGATAATTTTCTACCTACTTTTGAGCATGAGCTTAGAGTTAATGAACAAAGCCCTAATAGCATTAAAAAGACTTTAAATGATTTTCTCATTGGTTTGTAAATTATATTTATAAAAGACTTAAAAAATTGAATTGCCTTTTTGGAATACATCACCCCTTTCCCAGTAAAAAGAGTTTAATTTTTAAATCTGCTTATGTAATTCCGACTTTTTAATTACATATAATGTGTTTAATCAAATGAGACGATGATTCTATCGGCAATCCTTTTGGCGGTTGTAATGTTTTCTAAATTCGAATTTAACTCTCCATTCTTACCAGAATGATGGCTATGCCCTATTAACTCTAAAAGAAAATTAGATTTTGCTTCCAGGGCTGTCTTTTCAATTTCCGCGGCATAGATTAACGCGGGTTGTCCCACTTTACCTGAACCCGAGTAGATAGAATCATTGGGGAACCTTTCTTTTGAATAATACTCATTCCAATCATAAGATTGATTAACCTCCATTAAGATTCTAAACTTTTTAAGTGTATTTAAATCACTTTTTGTTTTCAAGATAAAGTTATCAGTAGGAGTTGCACCTGAAACTCCATCTAAATCAGGTGCACTTTTTAATGGAATATATAAACCATCGGAAGCTTTTACCCCCCTTTTATGAGCCCAGTATGGTAGTGCCTCCGGCCTTCGAACAATGGTTTTTTGCCATTTGTTATCTATCTTTTGCCAAAAAACACTAGAAGAAAGCATTTGGGAGACATAAAGGCTTTCCACATAATTTCCAATTGAATCTTCCAACCAAACAGCTAATATAGGAAATTGAAAAGCCTCTCCTTTTTTTAATTCAATGCTTATGTTATGCTCTCCAATTTTCTTGTCCAACTTTATTATTTGATAATTATATTCTTCTTCTGATTTCCCTAACTGTTGGTTCCTATATTGATTTCCCCATTCGTAGGGATAATTAAAGCCTGGGAAATCCAAATAAACTCCTAGGCAGATAGTAAAAAGTGCTAATCCTATGAAGGTGCTCTGATATTTTGCCCACTTCTTATTCCCTTTTCCCCTTATATAATTTAGAAGAGGAAATTTATTATTTAATACATGAAAAAAAATAGCTCCCATAAAAAGAAAAGCAAATAAAACATGAATGGAGGCAACTTTTTTCTCAAATGGTTTTAAATACAATAGGGCTCCAGAAATTAATAGAATAATAAAAATAATCAGCAGGGAATTCCCCAAGAATCGTCTATTCATGACTGTTTATTATTTGGTTTTTATCA
>NZ_SMMB01000159.1 GCF_009711365.1 Xanthovirga aplysinae
TGTCTTATTCCAGCTGCCAATTACTAAAGCAGCTTGAAAATTGTTTCCTGCAACACTTTTGTTAATTTGAATTCCTTTTGTGTAGTTGTTATCACCTAGGACAATGGCAGCCTGGGCATTAGTTGTAGGGAAACCGTTTATTAAAATGCCACGGCTTTCATTTTCCTGATATCCAACGGTATGGTTTTTGTTCCCTTTTACAATAGCTAACTGAGCATTGAGGCCTGGACCTTCCAGCTTTTGATAACCCTCTGTTTTATTCCACTCACCTTTTACAATGGCAGCCTGGGCATTTAATCTAAAGAATGAAAGCCCATGGAGGGAAGGCAACCCGTTGGAGTTAATGTCTATTAATCCGAAGACATCATCTGGTGCTCCACTTGGGCCGGAAGAACGTCGGACTTTTTGATAACCAATAGTCGTATTGTTATCTCCAATAATTAAGGCAGCTTGTAGGTTGGTTCCGGTCCCATCATTTTTTTGGAAACCAAATGTCTTATTGTAATGGCCAAAGATTAAAGCAGCC
>NZ_SMMB01000605.1 GCF_009711365.1 Xanthovirga aplysinae
TTAAATAAAAATCCATAGAAAGAATAGTAATTGTTGGATACAAACCATTTCCTGACAAGGAGGCAGAATTAATCAAATTAATAAAATTCCACTGGCAAATACTTGATGGAGAAAATTTAGTTTCAAATAGAAAATCCATCATCATGCAAGCAGAGGATCGAACCATAATTGAAGTCTTTGGATGGAAGTCTAAAGAGGCCTTAGAAGCTGCCCATTCTAATGCTGCCGTACAAAAAATGTGGGGAGAATTCTCTCAAGTTTGTGAATATATTCCAATAGGCAGTTTGAATGAGAGCGCTAATTTATTTTCTGAATTTACCCCTTTAAACATTGACTAGCAACAAGGAAAATAATAATCACTAAAGGCGCTTTTAAAAGTTAGGACCTTACATATTGTCATGCAAATAGAGATGACCTTACTCTTTTAATTTATGAAGTTAAATAAACATAATGTTTTCAGAATAATTTGGTTCAGTCTTGTCACTGTGTTCTTCATATGGCAATGGTCAACTTATCAATCCAGAAATCTACCCAAGGATATTTTTTCAGAAAATGATCAGATTTCGGTAACAGAAAATAAAGATGAAATTATCTTCAAACCAAATTTTACCCAAAACACTTCAGAGGTAATTTTCTTTCAAGGAGGGTTGACCGACCCCAAAGCCTATGCCCCATTATGCAGAAAAATAGCCGAAAACGGTTTCACTTGTCATCTAATAAAAATGGCTTGGAGGCTTCCCCAATATGATTATCAAAAAGTATCCAAATTATTTGACCTAAGATCGAGGAAATACATAATAGGCGGGCATTCTCAAGGAGGAAAAATGGCCGCTCAATTTGTTTACGAAAATCCCTCGTCTATGACAGGACTTTTTCTCATGGGAACTTCACATCCTAGAGACATTAATCTTTCTAACCTTTCAATCCCAACTCTTAAGGTATATGCTGAAAAAGACGGACTAGCAAGTATCCCAGAGGTTTTGGAATATGAAGAAAAACTCCCAAAAAATTCAACCTTGATTTTAATAAAAGGAGGAAATCACTCACAATTTGGATATTTAGGTAAACTTTTCATGGATAATAGTGCTGATATTTCCCTAGAGAATCAACAGAAAGAAACTCTTAGTTATTTGATAAAGCATTTTAATACTATAGAAAACACCTTTTAATCATTTATAAAACAAATTGGAAACCCGATGATTTAATTGGAACGGGATTTTTAAATTTTTTAAGACTATTATTAAGTTTTGGTTCATTAAAAAATTCAAGGTTATATTTATTACTTTTTTGATGTGGAATCAATGGTGCTTTTAGAGGGTATCTCAGTAAAAAAGTTATTAAATCACCTGATCATATTTACTTTCCATGCTTTTTGAATTGTATCATGATCATGATGGCTTTTATAGCCCTAGCTGGTCTATTCTAACTTAATGCTCTGGAATTTAATCAATATAAATCCGAATACTCAAAATGCCTTTTGATAAGTAGATTCAAAAAGCTTAATGCTCAAAAAGTCTCTATTTTCAAACAATACAAATACCTTAAACCATTAAAATTTAAATACTATGAAGCACATGAAGTTATTTCCCTTATTTACCATTTCATTTCCCATTTTTCTATTATTAACAAGTTGCACCACAAAAAAAAAGATCAAAGAAAGTAAGCCACTTCATGAAACTTTCACTCAATACTCGGAGTCTGTAAAGGACACTTTTTATATTGATGTTCAATTACCCAAAGAATATTATAAAAATCCGAATAAGAACTATACTACCGTATACCTTTTAGATGGGAATTTTTTCTTCCCAATTACTGCTCCCCTACAGCATCAATACGAATCAACCGGATTATTAAAACCAATAATCTTAGTAAGTATTGGTTACAAAAGTTTTAAAACAATGGATTCTTTAAGGGTAAGAGACTATCTCTATCCAAAATCTATCCCTTCAGATGAAATAGAAGCAATTGGAGGAGGACAAAAATTTAAAAATTTCATAACTAATGAATTAATCCCACAAATTGATTCTGAATTTAGAACTAAAAAGGATGATAGAGTTTTAGCAGGCCATTCCTTTGGAGGTTATTTCGTGTTATATGCTTTATGGAACCAATTGGATACTGAAAAAAGTGATTTCAAATCTTTTATTTCAGCCAGCCCCACCCTTTGGTATAACAATTTTTATTTAAATCAACTGCCGGAAAAGCTCAAAGAAAAGAATAAAGACTTAAATCTTTTTTTGACTGTTGGCGGAAAGGAGAATGCTACTTGGGCAGTACAACCAGTTATCGATTTTTCTAAACAAATTAAAATTTTGGAAATTAAGAATCTCCAATTTAAAAATAGGGTATATAATCATCTAGACCATATGGATCTAGGTTTGCTTTCATTTACAAAAGGGCTACAAGAACTAACACAAGAACAAAATTAATAAATTGAATAGGGCCCAATAATTGGAATTAATTACCTTAGGTTTTCCAAGGCCAATTACCTTTAACGCTTAATTCATACACTGGGCGTTAAAGGTAAATTTTAAAATTCAACATAAAATGAATACAAAATCCCTAAAATCAGAAATACTCAAAAAATTACGAATTGGAAGTAGTAAATCTGACCTTTATAAAGAATATAACGGATTAATGGATGAAAATTTG
>NZ_SMMB01000206.1 GCF_009711365.1 Xanthovirga aplysinae
TAAATACAAATATCGGCAGCAGTATTTAGGCTTTCCCTCACCATTTCTTCTGCAGATAAATGAGGAGCATGATTTTTTAATGCTCTTGCAGCAGCTTGTGCAAACATGCTTCCTGAACCAATTGTAGCAATTCCATTATCAGGCTCCAAAACATCCCCTGTACCCGAAATGATTAAAACCTCATCTTTATCTGCCACAATAAGCATGGCTTCCAACCTTCTCAAGTAACGATCCATCCGCCAATCTTTGGCCAATTCGATAGCCGCCCTTTTCATTTTCCCTCCATAGGCATTCAACTTTTCATCGAAGCGTTCTAATAAAGTAAAAGCATCAGCGGTTGAACCTGCAAAACCTGTAACTATTTTTCCATCCTGCAGTTTTCTAATTTTCTTCACATTTGTTTTTGCGATGGTGTTTCCCATTGTAGCCTGACCATCGGCACCAATGGCTACTTCCCCATTATGCAATATTGCACAAACAGTTGTGGACTTAACTTTTTCCATAAGTTGATTTTATTAATATTTTTGGAATTTGAACTTTTGTAACCTCAAACCATATTGACCCCTCTCCTATTTTTTCTTTGAATTCCCCTAAAATCTTTCCCAAAATAACACTTTGAAAATAGGGAATTAAGAAAAACAAAAAAAGTCCCGCCATAAACTAACGGGACTAAATATTTAA
>NZ_SMMB01000580.1 GCF_009711365.1 Xanthovirga aplysinae
GGGATAGGGATTAAAAGTGAAATTAAAATTTCAATTAAAATATTAAACAATGAATGCATTTTGGATCATTTTAACAGGCTCCTTAGTCGCAGTAACCTGTGGATTGTTGGGCTGCTACCTGATCTTAAGGAAAATGGCCATGGTTGGTGATGCCATCTCTCATGCCGTACTTCCGGGAATTGTGTTGGCATTTTTGTTTACAGGGTCCAGAGATTCGGTGCCCATGTTAATTGGGGCAGGAGCTATTGGGGTATTCACCACCTTTCTCATCGAATTCTTCCACCGCCGGGGCGGATTACAAACTGATGCTTCAATTGGAGTTACCTTCACCTGGCTTTTTGCCCTGGGTATCATCCTTATTTCTGTTTTTGCAGGAAAGGTCGATCTAGACCAGGATTGCGTTTTATATGGAGAAATTGCCTATGTTCCTATTGACCTCTGGATAACCAAAAGTGGTTTCATAATGGGACCACAAGCAGTTTATATTCTTTCCTTGGTCTTTATTTTGGTACTTTCCTTCATTTTATTTGGGTATAAAGAACTTTACCTTACCACTTTTGACCCTGCTTTTGCTGCTGCCATCGGTATTTCTACCTCCCTTTGGCATTATATGCTTATGGGGGCAGTTTCCCTCACAACAGTAGCTTCTTTTGAATCCGTAGGGGCAATTTTGGTAGTGGCACTGCTCATAGCCAATCCGGCAACCGCCTATTTGCTTACAGAAAACTTTAAAAAAATGTTAAGCTTATCGGCCTTACTAGGGGTATTCACCTCCATTTTAGGATATTTTCTAGCTACCCTGATTGACGGATCCATAGCAGGAGCCATGTCTACTGTTGCAGGAATATTCTTTTTATTAGCTTTTTTGTTTTCTCCAAAAGAAGGGGTGATTTACAAATCTTTTTTAAAAAGAAGTAACATAAAACTTGCAAAAACACAAATGGTAAAGAATGAAAAATAAGGTGATTGGAAAGTAAGGAATAATTAATTACGAAAATTTATTTGTGAAATGGTACTACCCTAACTGTACAAACCAATATCGTCCTATTTATACGCATTGACCTTGAGTATAACAGCATTAAATCAATAGAGCGAATAACAAAACCCTGTATCCCAATTACTCATTATCAATCAACCATTGTTCACTAAATTAATCCCATAAATAAATTATTCTTTCCTGCTTTGTGTTACAAGGACTATACAATAAGGATTAAACTTTAAAGCCCACATCCATGAAAGCCCGAAAATCCATTCTCCTTTTGCCATACCTTCTTACCCTTCCCTTAATTATTTTCGCTAATGAAATTAGAGAAGATAATTTTAGAAATATAAATTCAATTAGTCTAGGTGAGAATGAAGAGAGAATTCCTTCCAAGGTAATAAGATCCATTATTTCCCCTGAAGAAAAAAAGACGGAATCCGATAAAAAAGAAGAAATAAATTGGATTAGTCTAGAAAAAGCACAAATCCTTACTAAGGAAAACCCAAAGACGGTTTTTATAGATGTTTATACCGATTGGTGTGGATGGTGTAAAGTGATGGATAAAATGACTTTCAAAGATCAAAAAGTAATCAAATATGTCAATAAACACTACTATGCGGTAAAACTGAATGCCGAAAGTATGGAAGAAGTGGTTTTTAATGGAGTAAAAATATCAAAGGCTGAACTAGCTAAAGCACTTGGGGTAACCTCCTACCCTACTATTGTCCTCATCAATGAAAAATTTGATATGGTAGCCCCAGCCCCTGGCTACAGGAAAGCAAAAGAATTTAAAGAATTGTTAGAAAAATTTAAAAACTACACCCTGAAGGGAGGGAATGAAAAATAGGCGCTTTTCCATGAAAACAGGCAAAAACTACTTCATAAACACCTAGATTACCGCCAAATCAATCTAATTCAGTATAATTATTTCTGATTTCCTTTTCGATTGTTCAAATAAGAGATTCATATTCCCCTGATTATCCGATTCCTATCCCTAAAAAACCAAGGAATTGTCGCTCTTTAAATACTAAATTAAATAACTTCAATACTTTTCGTGACCCTAGCCTTCTTCTCAATTAGATGGTAATAAATAAACGAATATTCGGAATTGTACTCTATCACCATTGCATCATGGTAAACTATTTCCTTATCTAACTACAGCAAGCTCTCCCCTTTATAACCTAGAAGAAATCAAAAAATATTTTTTTCAAACATTCCCCACTAAGAAGACTTTAAAAATGAAAAGGTCAATAGACCCAATTGCCAGAGAAAAATAAAACTATCCTAATGAAAAAGACAGCCTTATTTCTTGTGATTGCATTGTACATTTGCGGATGTAAAGATGAAGGGGACAATCAAGAAGGGCCTATCGTAGAAGGCGATGTTCATTTAAAAACCCAAGAAGAAGTAAATTATTTTATAAATCAGGGGATTACCCATATTACTAGAGACGTCTATATTGGAGAATGGTTTAATCCTGGAGTATCAAACATAACGAACTTAGACGGGCTAAACACCCTCACTTCCATTGGAGGAA
>NZ_SMMB01000494.1 GCF_009711365.1 Xanthovirga aplysinae
TAGTTCTGGTGTTAAGAAAATTCCCGAGAATACATTTATAATAAATGGAAACGGAAATTTTCTTTTACCGGGGCTTTGGGATATGCACACTCATTCTACTCCTTATTCACCATGGTTACATCATCCCCTTTTTGTGGCAAATGGTGTTACGGGTATTAGAGATATGTCGGGTCGTTTGAATAAGAAAGACAGTTACTGGGCAGGAACAAAAGAAAGACTTAAATGGAATAAACTACTACAAGACAACAAATCAATTGCACCTCGATACTTGTTGCATAGTAGTTTTGCAATTGATAAAAATTTCTCAATACCAAATGGCTTTCCCGAATTCTTCAAATTGAAAAATAGTGAGGATGTCCCGCAATTATTAGCTTTTTACAAAGATGAGGGTGCGGATTTTATTAAAGTATATTCCGAGATTCCTGAAACCTCCTACAGAAAACTAATCCAAGAAGCACCAAACTATAATTTACACATTGCTGGGCATAAGCCACTCAATATAACGCTAAAAGAGGCCATCATCTTGGGCCAAAGAAGTTTTGAACATGGCAGGATTTTTATGTATGACTGTTATCCAGGGGCAGAAGCCCTACTCAAAGCGACTGAAAAAAGAAAAATGTTTAGAAATTCCATGAAATCAATGGTTAAAGACTTTAATACTGAGAAGGCTGAATATCTTATGGATTTAATGCGTGAACATAAAGCTTATTGGACACCAACTTTACAGACAGTTAAAATGGGGGCTTACGCTGATGATGAATCCTTCCTAACAAACCCTCATCTAAAATATATTCCCACGATGAGACAAAAGTTAATATGGAACCCTGATATTGGCAGGTCTGCTAAAGCTAATAAATCCTCTACTAGAAAAGGAATAAATTTAAATTTCTACAAAGCCGTTCAAAAACAAGTTGGAATGGCCAATAGAAAGAGAGTGTTAATAATGGCTGGCACTGATGTAACAGACACTTATGTATTTCCTGGCTTTAGTCTTCATACTGAACTGAAAGATTTGACAAAATGCGGATTATCCAACTTAGAAGCGCTGCAATCTGCAACCATTATTCCAGCCAGGTATTGTGGATTAGAAAAAGGTTATGGTAGCATAGAAGTTGGTAAAATGGCTGATTTGATTATATTGGAGAAAAACCCATTGAAGAACATCGAAAACACGAAATTAATATACGGAGTAATGATCAATGGCATTTATCATGATAAGGAGAAGCTTGGGGCTTTAAAAGAAATCACATCATCTTTGGCGTCATCCTTTCATATGAATGTAAAATTTATTTATAGCCTTTTTGGTAGTCCTTTAATGAGAAAGCAATTTGCCGATTAATTTGAAATAGAGACAAAATCTTAATTAACTAAAAAGACTTAACAGGCTTAGCCATCATAAAAAAGTGCGGCAGCCAACCGCCCCCAACTTTATCCAATAAATTATCATCTAAATGCATAACTTATGAAAAATACTGAGGAGCCCATTGTAGTAGAACAAAGCTTTGACAGCTCTGTAGAAAATGTTTGGGATGCGATAACCGTCTATAATAAGATGATAAAATGGTTTTTTCCCAACCTACCCTCTTTTGAGCCGGTCGTGGGTTTTGAAACACGATTTGTGGTCCAAAATGAAGGAAGAATTTTTCCGCATTTATGGAAATTGACAGAAGTAATCCCCATGAAGAAAATTATTTACGATTGGAGGTATGAAGGGTATCCTGGCAGATCGGTTGTGATTTTTGAGCTAATGGAAGAGGGCAACAAAACAAAATTAAAATTGACCTCTAAAGTTCTTGAAGACTTCCCTGATCATATTCCTGAATTCAAAAGAGAAAGTGGTGTTGAGGGATGGAGTTATTTAATCCAAAAAAGCCTAAAAGAATATATAGAAGAAAACGTGAAAT
>NZ_SMMB01000829.1 GCF_009711365.1 Xanthovirga aplysinae
TTATCTTCTATAAATTTTTGCTTCCATTTATCTATCTCTAAGAATAAATCCTTTGTTGGAAGGTCTAACTTATTTATTTTCTTAAAAATGGTTTTATTAATTACCAACGCAAAGTTTCGAGGCATTAACATGGGGAATGCCCTTTTAAAATGAGTAAAGGTAGTTTTTAATTGTAACCAATAAGCGACCTCTGCAGGCCCCCCCACATAGGCAAGGTTGGGAAGAATAGTTTCTTGATATAATGGACGCATTACCACATTTGGGCTAAAACACTCGGGTTCCTTCTCTAATAATTCAAGAATCTCATCTTTACTGAAGCTAAGGGAGGTGTTTAAAACAGTAAAACCATTTTCCTCTTTTACGATTCTCTCACGAATATTATTTTTTAGATAAAAGAAATTGATTTCCCGAGGAAAAACCTGGGATTTGTATCCTTTATCGGACAATCCAATAGAGCTTGCTTCCACAAGAGTTTGAGGAGTATTGCTACATATATCCTCCCGGATAACATCTTTAAATTCCGATTTCAAATCACGATGATCCGCATCTAGGATGATTAAACCTTCATTGCCAAATAATTCATTAACGTAGAACCTTACCGCATCGGCAAGGGTGTCATTTTCAAGATATGCTTTTCGAAACAGTTCAGGAATTTCCGGCAATTCCTCCAAAAGGGATTGGATAGAATTTGGAGAAAATCTTCCAACAGCTCCTCTCTGATCTGTGGACCAACTGAATTTTTTCCCAAATAGATTAAAAGTACTGATTTCTTCAAAGTCATGGTCCTCTGAAGCCATCCAATATACGGGTACAAAATGGTATGTCGGATATTTTTCCTTTAAAACCTTACAGGTATTAATTATGGTAACAATTTTATAGATGTAGTAGAGGGGGCCGGTGAAAATATTTAATTGATGACCGGTGGTGATGGTGTAGGTGTTTTCCTTTTGAAGAAGCTCAAGATTTTTGGTAAGTTGCTCGTAATGGGGAACATCAGCATACTGCTCTTTTAATACCTTACACAAAGTATCACGCTTAGCTTTGGAGAAATTCTTATTTTTTATCTGTGCCTCGAATTGGTCAAGCTCAGGAAAGCGTTCGTAAAAAGCATCTAGTTTTGATTCTTGCTGTAGGTAATCCAAAAAAATAGGAGAAAACTTACCTGTTTCTCCTAAGCTTAATAATTCTTTCTTCATGTTTTGGTTATTGCTGAAATGCCGTAGGGAAAAGTGAAATTTTTTAGGACTCTTTCCTACAGGGCACCTCTTTTCAATACTTTATGCTTGAGAAATTTTTAAAGCACAGGTTCGCCATAAAGATCAAACTCCGTAGCCTCATTTATTTTTATATTTGCAAAATCACCAACTCTCAAATAATGTTGGCTGGCATCTACAATTACTTCATTATCTACTTCCGGGGAGTCAAACTCTGTTCTTCCAATAAAATTGCCCCCCTCTTTTCTGTCAATTAGTACTTTAAAGACCTTTCCTACTTTTTCCTGATTCAATTCGTAAGAAATCTTTTCCTGTAAGTCCATTACGATATTTGCCCTTTCTTGTTTCACTTCATCAGGAACATTATCTTCCATAGAAAAAGAATGGGTGTTTTCTTCATGGGAATAGGTGAAAATACCCAGGCGTTCAAACCGACTTCTTTCCACAAAATCAACCATTTCCTGGAAATCAGCCTCAGTTTCTCCAGGATGACCTGCAATAAGAGTAGTCCGAAGTCCTATCTCTGGCACTTTTTCTCGAATGTTTTGGATTAATGCTTCTGTCTTAGGCCGATCAATTCCCCTCCGCATCAACTTGAGAATATTACTGGAACCATGCTGTAAAGGCATATCTAAATAATTACAGATATTGTCTCTTTCGGCCATTACATCCAATACATCCATAGGAAAACCAGAAGGATAGGCATAATGAAGACGAATCCAGTCAATTCCTTCTACATCAGATAAATGTCGTAGTAAATCGGCCAATTTACGTTTCTTATAAATATCTATTCCATAATAGGTTAGATCCTGGGCGATCAGTAGCAATTCCTTTGTTCCATTTTTGGCTAAAGATTTGGCTTCTTTCACTAAATCTTCAATACTTTTGGAAACATGTTTCCCTCTCATTAAAGGAATTGCACAGAAAGAACAAGGACGGTCGCATCCTTCAGCAATTTTCAGATAAGCAAAATGTTGAGCAGTGGTGGTAATGCGTTCTCCAACAAGTTCGTGCTTATAATCGGCTTTAAACTTTTTTAGTAAGAGGGGAAGTTCCATTGTACCGAAAAAAGCATCAACCTCGGGAATTTCTTTTTCAAGGTCATCTCGATAACGTTGAGAAAGGCAACCAGTCACATACAATTTGTCAATTTGACCTTCACCTTTTGCCTCAGCATATTGCAAAATGGTATCAATAGATTCTTGTTTGGCATTATCGATAAAGCCACAAGTATTGACAATGATTATATTGGACTTATCATCCTGCGCCTCATGGGTTACATCAATTGCGTTTCCCTTTAGTTGGGTAATCATCACCTCGGAATCTACCAAATTTTTGGAACATCCTAGTGTAATTACATTTACCTTATCCTTTTTTAGTCCTTTCGTTTTCAAATTCTTCCGGCCTTTAAATTTATTTTAGCTGCAAAAGTAAGAAAAATAGATGAGAGTTTATTCACCTCCGCATTCTAGTCAATTTAGGAACGACTTTTGATGCCATTGCGTGTAATCGTCTTGTAATTATCCAATTAATTTTTAATTTTTGCCCAATTGTATTTTTATTGGCCTTATGAAAAGGCCTTCTGCATCAATAATTTATGCGAAAACATAACAATTTTTTACGTGGCCTTTTGGCATTGGTGTTATTTTTTACCTTGGTCTCCTGCGAGGATGTGGTAGTGTGTGATTCAAAGCCCTTTACCGTCAGGGTACAATTTTTCGATGAGGAGGAAGAGCTTAAGGATTATGAATTTGATACCGTTCGAGTTTCTGGGAGCAATATTAATTTATTGTTAGAAGATGCCGAGGCTTCTGCCGAATATTTTATCCCTTTAAATCCAAATGAGGAAAAAAGCTCAATTCATTTCATTACGAATGAAGAAAATGATAATGGAGAAACAGTGGTTAAGCTGGATGATTTTCTGGAAATCAGTTACATCGTACGGGACAGTATTGCTTCCCCCGAGTGTGGGGCTGTACATTTATTTAAGACTTTAAAGCTGGAAGATTATACCTTTACACGAGCAGATACCGTAATTTTTTCACAAGACGAAGATGACCCTGATCATAATGAAACCTTCATTAAAATATATAATTACAGGAATTAGCCTTTTACTTTTGCTGATAGGCCCAAATATAGTTGTATGGGCTCAGGAAACTCAAAAAGCTCAAGAACCAGGGGCTGGTGAGGAAGAAAAAGAAGAGGTGAAAATTCCAAAAAGAATAGAAAGCATTTTTATTGGTGCGGATTTATTTGGAAGTACTCTAAGTGCTTTCAATAAGGAAAATCAAACCTTCGAATTTCAATCTGGTTTGAAATATGGCCCCTATATTTTTGTTTTGGAATCTGGTTATGGGAAGTTTGAAGATGCTTTGAAAGCTGATGAAGTGCCCTTAAATGAGCTTGTTAACGATTTTAGCTATTCTTCCAGTGGGATGTTTTATCGATTGGGAATTGATTATGATGTAATGAAAAATGATCCCGATTATTCTATATTTTTTGGATTCCGCTATGCTAGAACAAATTTCAATGAATCACTTTCGGTACAACAGGATGACCCTTACTTTGGAGAATATATATACGATCAGGATTTTACTAATTTAAACGGAAGGTGGGTTGAATTTACTGGAGGAATGAAAATTCGTTTAGCCAAAGTCATTACTATGGGATATACAGTTCGTTATAAGTTCTTACCAAAAGCCGACAACCCTGAGTTTGATACTTACAATTTGCCTGGATTTGGTCGCTTAAATGGAAAAGCGAAAGCAAGCTTTAATTATTATTTGTATTACACCATCCCCTTTAAAAAGAAAAAGAGATAATTTTTCTTAATAAACATTGAGCAGTTAAATAAAATGAAATCTTATTAATTAAATGAGAAAGCAGTTAAAATCCCCAATTTAATTCCTTTCGATTAACTTTTAAGAACTCCATTAAGGCATTTATTTCTCCTGTGTTAAGGTAAATACATTCCTCTCTTCTTTTCCTTCAACTTCATGCTCTATATTCACAGGTATTTGATAGGTATCAAATTGTAATAGTCTTATTTTATCATTTTCTATTCTAAATTCTATCGAACCTTTCAACACGGTTAATAATGTGGGAATAGCAGCTTTATGTTTTTTGAGGATTTGGTCTTTTAATAGACCAATAGCGATCAAGTTGATTTTTTCGGATTTTCGAATTGGTAGAATTGCAGGCCTTTCT
>NZ_SMMB01000111.1 GCF_009711365.1 Xanthovirga aplysinae
AAGACCGCTGGAACACCTTTGCTGATTATGTGCAACAAAGTAGCGCTACTGTTCAGGAACAAAAGATGACAATTGCTGGCCTCTTATCCATTAAAAATGAAAAGGCAGACAAGGACCTTAATAATTGGAGGTGGAGCACTGATGAAGAAAATACTGCGGTAAATGCCATGCTGGATGCTGCAAGTCAAGATGAATATAAAGGTTATAATACCTTAGCTACCTATAAGTTTAATGATAAAGAGCTTCCTATCAAGGTAGGTGTAGGAGTGGCTCTTAAATTTCTTGACAAGGCCCCACCTGTTACACAGCCTACCAGTGAACAACAACCTACCAGTGCACAAGATATGAGTGCACAAGCTGATAATC
>NZ_SMMB01000841.1 GCF_009711365.1 Xanthovirga aplysinae
ACTCAATCTGTCACTACCCATTTAATTTATCGCTGTGTGCCAATGGGGAGATATGGGATAGAAATTTAAGAGTGTCTCCCCCTATTCTAAAATTACCCCGAACTAAAGAAGAATGAAAATATTAACTAAAGGTACATATTATGGATCTATGCATGCTGAACAGCAAATGAAAGGCATCTTATTTTCAGAATACAATTACCTGACCGACAGAACTGATTGGCACTACCATGAGAACCCTTATTTTATGTACGTTCTTCAGGGGAATTTATATGATGTAAATAAAAAACGTAAAACAGCTTGTCCATCGGGAAGTTTTCTCCTTCATAACTGGCAGGAACCACATTTTAATTCGAAGGAATCTACCCATGCAAGAGGGTTTCATATTGAATTTGAAAAGAGTTGGTTTGAAAAGAATAAAATAGACATTAATCTTTGGGAAGGCAGTAAGCTTATAAAAAACCCTAAGCTTCATCATATATTGGCAAAACTCTATGCAGAATTTAAATACGCAGATGTTTATTCTGAAATCTCATCTGAACTATTACTATCCGGGTTATGTGAGAACATAGAAAAAGAAAGGACATACCTATTTGATAAGAATCCACCCTGGCTTGGATCCCTTATTGAGATTATTCATGAAAATAAGGAACCATTTAATTTAAAATCCCTTTCCGGGCAGTTGGGAATTCATCCTGGACATTTATCAAGAGCTATACCTCAGTATTTTTCTACGACTTTGGGTGATTATATCCGACAGGTTAAGATAAAGAAAGCAATTGATTTTATATTATCCTCTAAAAAATCACTTTTTGATATTTCCTACGAATGTGGGTTTTCTGATCAAAGCCACTTTTCCAGAACCTTTAAAAGATACATGGGGATGACACCAAAAGAATTTAATAAAAGATGTCGCTGATGTTAATTTTATTCTATTTTGCTTATTATTTCCGGAATATCTTTGCTCTTTTAATAATTAAAGTCGTTTCCAAATGAGAAATTTCGCCATCATACTTTTAATGAGTATAACCCCTATTTTAACATCATATGGACAAAATTCAACCAATAAAATACCAGATATTGTTCAAAATAAAGGTATAACTACTCCATTACATAAAGCAAATGTTGGAAAAATCACATTCATGTCCAACATAATTCCCTTAGAAGAATACAGGGAAAGTGATTTTCTATCTTCATTTGAAATAGAAGAAAACAGCGATTTAAATATCAGAGTGTTTTTAGGTAACTCTTTAACAAATTACCTGCATCAATTAGACACTACTTTAACAGTAGATGAATTGGTAAAAAAAGGAAATTATCAGTTTTCATTCTATGTAGATGGGGATTTGCTTTATACGGAAAACCTCAATTCCGGTGCCGGTTTACCACATCAAAAAAACGAAAATACCATTTTACGTAAGCCATTATTAAGTAGTACAAATGAGGATTCCTGGGGTCGGTTTTTATGGATGCGGTTTTATTATCGGAATGGTGGTGAAGCTGCTTTGGAATCAGGAACTCACGTACTTAAAATCGAAATACGTCCTTATCTGGACAATGACGGAATAATAGTTGGCGATTTGATTGCTCAGGGTGAAATCAACCTAAAATTGGCCGAACCGGGGCAGGTAGCCGAAGAACAGATAGCCATTCAGCCAATTCAACCAAATAGCGGTTGGGAACTATCAAAGGATAGGTATGATAAAGAAAAAATCAGAGAGCTCAATCAAAAAATTGCTCAAAACAAATTCAAAAATATTACAAGTGTAGTAGTTATTAAAGATGGCAAACTTCTAATTGAAGAATATTTTAATGGGGCGAACAGGAACACCTTACATGATACTCGTTCAGTTGGAAAATCTTTTGCTTCTACAATGACAGGCATTGCCCTTGAAGAAGACTACCTTAAAAGTACTAGTCAATCACTAAGTGAATTTTATGACCTCACCAAGTTCTCCAATTATTCAGCTAAAAAAGATAAGGTAACAATCAAAAGCCTCCTGACTATGAGTTCTGGTTTTGTTGGTTCCGATGATAATTACGATTCACCAGGTAATGAAGAAAAAATGTACCCTACTGATAATTGGGTGAGGTTTACCTTAGATTTACCTATGGACGACACAAAGAAGATCGGTGAAAAATGGGATTATTTCACTGCTGGCGTGGTGGTTTTGGGTGATATAATAGACAAGTCTGTTCCCGGAGGACTGGAAAAATATGCCGACAAAAAATTATTTAAACCTTTGGGTATCTCTAATTATAAATGGCAGTATACTCCACAAAATGTAGCCAATACTGCAGGAGGCCTGCAAATGAATGCCTTGGATTTTGCTAAATATGGTCAACTCTATAAAAACAAGGGTACCTGGGATGGAAGACAAGTTTTACCTTCCGACTGGGTGAAAAAGACCATGACCAATTATTTTATGGAAACGCCAGATCAAACTCCTTATGGCTTTTTATTTTGGAATCAGAAATTTTCTGTAAATGACAAATCTTATGAAGCTTTTCTGTGTAATGGCAATGGCGGTAATAAAGTCATTGTTTTCAATGATCAGCCATTGGTCATTGTTATCACTGCTACAGCATATGGTCAGCCATATGGACATTCACAGGTGGACAAGATGATACAGAGATATATCCTGCCAGCGGTATTGGAATAGCAAAACAGCAACAATGGACTTAGGTCATAGTCGTGGGAGGCCCTCAGAATAGCCAAAGTTACCTTTTTTATTGGCCGTTAGCTACCGTTAGAAATAATTGTGTTCATAATCAATGAGATTGAAATTTAAATATGGGGATATTTAATCGGCAAAGAAATTATTTGATTGACAACCGAAAGGTTGCAAAATACTTGATGTACGCAATCGGAGAAATTTTAATTGTCACCATAGGGATTTTTATAGCCATCCAATTGAATAATTGGAATGCTAATATATTCAGTTTTTGGAATTATTGAGAGTTTGATTACTTTAAGAGTGCCTCACATTGGTAGTATAATTGGCCTTTTTTATGCTTCATGGGCAGTTGGGCAATTTTTCGATAAAGAGAAAAAAGTGAATTACCTTAAAGGGCTAAAATCCTACTTTTTAGGAATGATTAGCTTTCCTTTTTTTGCAGTTATTCTAGGTGTAATTATTGAGATAATTATAAAAATTAAAAAGCAGCTAACAATAGCACGCTGCCAGGCTTTGCCAGCACACAAAAATTCCAACGGTACAAGCATAGCAGCCAGTACAACCGTTAGCCACAAAATGTAAAATGATGAAGAACTTAATCTTATTGGCATCCCTAATTTGTCTTTTAGCTTGTAACTCAAATACTCAAAAGAAAGAATTGCTTAGTCATGTTGGAGATATAGTCTTCGATCCCAAAATCGATACAGCGGCCTTTGAACCATGCCACAAAGATCTTGCATTCCAATACTATAACTTTTCCGATGCAATTCAATATAAAGGAGAAAAAGCAAAGATCAGGAGGGAATTTGAAAGTAAATTCCGACCAACTAATAAGAATGAAAATGGATACGTAACGATAAGGTTTATTGTTAACTGCGAAGGGAAAACTGGCTGGTTTAGGACTATCACGATGGATAAAGATTATAAGCATCAACTTTTTAGTGCAGAACTTACTAGCCAGTTATTAGAAATTACTAAGCAACTTGATGGTTGGCAACCCAAAGAATTTGATGGTAAGCGTTATGATTACTATCAATACCTGACTTTCAAAATCACCAAGGGAAATATTGAAGATATAATGCCATGAATAAAATGAGAAAACTCCAAGTTCTACTATTTGTATTTTTAGCCTCAACCAAGCTGTTCGGAATTCCAAACTGCAATATTTACAAAGAAGATGAAGACTGTTACCTAGCTTGTAAGGAAGCTGAGAAGGCTATACAACATTCACAAGGGAGTAAAGCCTCACAAGAACATTTCCTAAAATCTATAGAACTCTGTCCGGAATTTGCCTATTCCTATTTTAGTCCTTCAATTCCATACGCAAAAAGAGGGCAAATGAATATTTGGATTGATTTGATTAATAAAGCGGTTGAACTTGATCCGGAAACCTATCTTGGAGGGAGAGGATGGTATCATTGGTTTTTTATGCATAATTATGAAAAAGCGATAGCCGATATCGACAAACTGGACTCATTGGTGGATTACGACATTGGCCCAACAGGGGATGGGTATTACCACTTGAACATAATGAAAGGGCTTTGTTACAAAGGACTCAAGGACTTTGATAAAGCAATAGAACTCATAGAAGATTGCATTGCATCAGAAGACTACTATCAGGGGGCATATGATAACTTGCATTTAGGGGTATTGTACCTTGAAGTAAATCAACTTGAAAAAGCCCTTACAGAGTTTAAAATTCAAATGGAATTGAATGATGTTAGTGAGGCTTATTTTTACTCAGCCAGAGTATATCAAAAAATGGGAGACTCTGGCAAAGCTCTTGATTATCAAATCTTGCACTTGAAAAGTATGATCAAGGAATAGCAATGCATAATCCATATCGTCAACTTATGGATGAGATTTATCGACTTAACATTGAAGAAGAATTAGAATTTGTGACTAACAATCAATAAGTTCAATGAGCTAATCCGGATA
>NZ_SMMB01000387.1 GCF_009711365.1 Xanthovirga aplysinae
AAAAAGTTAGAGATTTTTGCATATTCATTGGTGTTGGTTAAAAAAGAGTGGAAGTAAAGGTATGTTTTAGAGAATATTTTTTCTTATGTTACTTGATTTTTGTGGAGAAAAATAATTGGAAAACTTAGAGGAGAAATTATTTGGGGTTTCACGGAAGCTGCATTCTTGTTGATTTAAAGAGAGTTACTTTTAGTGGATGCCTTTTTAATACATGGGCCCTACTTCATTCTTATTTTTAACTATTCGCCCTTCACAATTAAGGATTCATTATTAACTTTGCGCAAAAATTAGCGCTGTGTATAAAAATCTAATTCGCCCTTTTCTCTTTCGAATGGCCCCTGAAAAGGCTCACCATTTCACTTTTAATACAATTCAAAAACTGTTTAAACTTCCGGGTGTGTCTTCCTTTTGTAGGCAATTGTATTGTGTTTCGGATAAGCGACTAGAAAGGGAAGTATTTGGTCTGAAATTTCCTAACCCCGTAGGCTTGGCTGCCGGACTTGATAAAGATGCCAAACTGGTGGATCAATTGTCTTCTCTTGGTTTTGGCTTTATTGAAATAGGTACATTAACCCCTAAACCACAGCCTGGAAATGCTCAACCCCGTTTGTTTAGATTGCCAGAAGATCAGTCACTCATAAACCGAATGGGCTTTAACAATGAGGGTGTGGAAGCAGCCGTGAAAAGATTGCGAAATAGAAATTCCAAGGTTCTAATAGGAGGAAACATTGGAAAAAATAAGGTTACCCCAAATGAAGAAGCTGTAAAAGACTATGAATTTTGCTTCAATGCTCTCTTTAATGTTGTAGACTATTTTGTAGTGAATGTTAGTTCTCCCAATACTCCTAATTTGAGAGCCTTACAAGAGAAAAGGCCTTTAATGGCTTTATTGGCACATTTGAAGAAATTAAACGAGAAAAAGAATCATCCCAAACCTATTCTCTTAAAGATAGCTCCAGATCTTACAAATGAACAATTGGATGACATTATTGAAATAGCTAAGAATGTCGAAATTGATGGTGTAATTGCAACTAATACGACCATTAGTAGAGAAAAATTGAAGGCCACTTCAGAAGAATTGGAGGAAATTGGCGCAGGGGGCCTAAGTGGAAAAGTATTAGGCCCTAGATCAACAGAGGTTATTCGTTATTTGCATGATAATTCTAATGGGGCATTTCCCATCATTGGGGTAGGAGGGATTCATTCTGCCGAGGATGCCTTGGAAAAACTGAGAGCCGGAGCTTCTTTGGTTCAGGTATATACAGGTTTTATTTACGAAGGTCCTTCTTTGGTAAAAAGGATTAATCAAAAAATCTTAAAAACCCTAAAATAAGAAATTCCATTTTAACCTTTTTT
>NZ_SMMB01000270.1 GCF_009711365.1 Xanthovirga aplysinae
ATTCATTTCATTTGGTGGGTGACACACAACCTCATGTATATAGCGCGTTTTAATGCACTATATACCTTGTTGTGCATAGTTCTTTATTTCTTTAATTTCCACTTCTATTTTGGACTGATCAATTAAACTTTCTTCGTAAATCACTTCTTTCTTGGTCTTTTTCCAATATGGGAATAACCAAGTCATTGCGATCCCAATATCTTCATAGGTAGAATCATCAATTACTATCTCCGTTTTGTTCTTGTACGAAAAGTTACCCTTATAAAAATTCGTTATTCGTTTTCTTTTTGTGATTAAGTTAAAGAATCTGTCTATTCCCATCTGAATATTATCGTATTGAGGGTCATAATGAGTATGGGTTAATCCATAACCAACCGTTAATTCTTTGTCATCACAAGAAATCCAAATGGCGGTATCATTAATTGTTAGATGTGTTTCTTTATACCCATCATCATATTCTTCAACATGAATATTTAACTTCTCTCCTAAAACCTTTTCTAAGAGAATCTTCACTTTTTCAAATATGACTTGATGTTTCTTCATTTACTATTATGCATAACGTTAGGCTGGCTGCTGTGCTTTTTTCGCGTCGGCTTTTTTGTGCGCTGGCAAAGCATGGCAGCTCGCCATTGTTGGGTGTAGTCTTAATTTTTTATATTTATTACCACAAATATGGTATCACAATATGTTAAGCCAGGTTCTGGAACTTGGTTCAAAATAACATATTCCGGTAAGGTTAAGTCCTTGGTTGTATCCATAATAGATAATTTAACCCCTCTTTTTGTTAAAAAAGAATCCGCTACGGCGATCTTCAATCCAATGATATTTGGGGTAGTTATTTTACATTCAGTTCCAAAATATTTTTCTTTTTGAAGAATCGAAAATGTTAATCCTAATGCTGAAATAATCAGAATTGATCTCAAAAAA
>NZ_SMMB01000606.1 GCF_009711365.1 Xanthovirga aplysinae
GGCAAATGGTAGTTGTGAAGCAAGGAAAAAAGGCTTTCACCTATGTGGTAAAGTGGAAGTTAATACCCAAATACCAAACACAATCTATTCCTTTGAGGTTTTAAAGAGATTTCTAATGATTGGGATATAGTTTTTTCGACCCCTTTGGGAGCATGGACGTATAACCTTTGTTAGGATACATTTCATTTAATTAAATTCATATTTCCAGAATCTGGCTTTCTTGTCCCTATCCTAATATTAAGTAATTCTTTCCTAATAGGATTTGCGTAATAACTCAGTTCCACCAAATTTCCTAAAACATCATTTACCTCAAAACCTGTAATAATAAAGCCAAACTTCAACTTGGGAATTAATACTGGGTTATTAGACATTTTATGCCTGCTGTATATTCTTTGAAACCCAAATTTAGTTATCAATTCAACTGCTTCTCTCAACATTTTTGTATATATACCTTGACGTCTATATTTAGGAAAAACTGCAGAGTTAATCATATAATAATCTTCATCACTTTTTTGCATTCCAAATGACCATCCGACTATTTCATCTTTAGCTTTGGCAACCAAATAATATCTATGAACGTTTTTTAGTCTTTTCCCATTATTCTCTCTTTTCTCCTTTTCTTGATTTGATAATATCTTCTCAATATCAAAATCAAAGTCATCTGAAAAAATCTTGCTTCTATAGGTTTCAAAAAAAACTGAAAATTCTTCAGATTTAACAAACTCAAAAGTGATTTCCATTAATTTGTTTTTTAATGTTTACTAACAACCGTATGTATCACATTATATCCATTACTTCCATCTACGGGGAAAGTGGAAGTTCTAATAATGAAATAGAAAAGAAGAAATAAAGCCGTAGATGGTATTAAATAATATAATGAAAATAAATACTTTATTGAGTTAACTTTAAAAAAATAACCCAAAAAATATTGAATATAGTTAAGATAGTTCTCACTATTTATTTGCAACGTTTAATATTTATTCAAAGACATCAATAACCCCTAAATAAACACTCCTTTGAAGTAAAATTTGCCAATAATAAATTTAAAAGGAAAGTGCACCCTTGATTTAATGGAACAAAAAAAATACCTCCGTAATGCAAAAAGTTATTATTAGCATTACGAAGGTAAAATTATTACTCTATTGGAAGGAATATCTTTTAATACAATGTACTTAAAGCCGTAATGTCACTAGTTGTAAATGGCCGATCAAGATTAGCGCTTCCACAGGCCAGCATCCAGGATCCAGCTTCTGCTTCAGTTGGAGTTCCAGGGATATGGTTCGCACCTTCAGGATCTACTCGTTCTGGGTCAAACCCTCGGTTACAGCTAAAATCTCTATCCATATAGTCAGTATGACGGAATCCAATACAATGTCCCATTTCATGCGCTATTGTGGTGGCCAAACCATTGATATTGGTTACACCATCGTAATATTCTCTTGTCATTAGAATTTGATTGTAAGGGTCACCTGCTGTTGTAGGAAAACCAGCAGATCCCAGTATGTCTTGCCAGTAATACCACCAAGGTGAAGGATTAATTTGAATATCAGCCTGGGATGCGTTTGTTACCCTTTTGAAAGTTAATGAAAAACCATCCACTTCATTATATCTTCTGATGGCTTCATCAGTAGCATCCCTGTATTTTTGTAAGAATCTAGAGTTTACATAAACATTAATCGTTCTTGGAGTTCCGTCTACCAGATTATGCGTAGAATAGTGTTCGTCCACAGGTTGTTGTATGCCCTGGGCAATGTTATCTAACTCATGAACATTTAAAGAAATGTCATTTTCTATAATCAATTGATCTTCATGCTTCACCACTGGAAAGTCAACCGTATTGAATCCCAAGGCATCCAGCTTCGCAAGAATCTCTGGAGATACCTCATCTACAGTAGTGACTTCTTCTTCAGGAGTGTTACAGGCATAAAATCCTGTAGCCATTGATAAGGCAATTAATAAGGCAGAAAAAAGCTTAAAAAAAATTTTCATAGCGAATAATATGTTTAGGTTAAAAATAAAAATTGATTAGGTGGTTCTTTTCGTTTTGAAGAATAAAACCAGCCCTAAGTCGATATTTCAATTTAAAAACAATGAAATTATTTTTCTAGGAGGAGAGATGAACAGAGCGTAAAAGAGGATAAAAAGCTATTTAGAAGAAAAAAAGTCGTTCATCTACAAAAATTGGTTGTTTGACCTTAGGTCGAATTAAATCGTACTTTGCATGTTTTTATTTTAAAATTAATCCTAAAAATAATATTAATTAATTGAATATAAGCTGATTCAAATTAGCACAGAAAAAAGTAAAGAGGGTTATAAAAAAAGAGTCTTCCTTAGGAATTAGCACCTTTTTTCACTTAGACCATATTTGAATATTTAATAGATAGAAAGTAAGCTATATAGTAGAAGTATTAATCTATTTTTTGATATTTCTGGTGGTGGCATTCAATAAAGAGGTGGTCCCCCCTAACTTTTCCCCACCGTTCCGGTTGCCCCAAGAAGTTTCATCTATTTGCTCGTTTGTTACTCAGAATCTACCATAGACTTGAAAGCACCCTATCACCAGCCGATTAAATGGCGGTTTTTGTTCCTCAGTACGAATCCATTTCGTGTTTTAATTTTTTTATTCCACCTATATACAAAGTGGAAGTATTTTAAAAAGCACTTGTCTTAAACTC
>NZ_SMMB01000124.1 GCF_009711365.1 Xanthovirga aplysinae
TAATCCATTTTTAGCTAGTATATTATGAACAGTAACCACTGAAGGAATGTCCTCACTGCTACAATCGTTAAACAATAGTTTGTGGATTTTCTTTGTTCCCCAACTAGGATGTTTTGCCTTTAAGAAAAGGATCTTTTGTTGTACTTTTTCTTTGATTTGGATGATTCCTAGGTGCTTTGGATTGTTCCCTAAGTCCTTCAATACCCATTGATTCATATCGCCTAATCACTTTATAAGCTGTAGGACGGGTGATTTCAAAAGCTTTACAGAGTTCAATAATGATGTGCTTTCCACCGAGCCATTCACAGATAAATTCTATTTTTTGATCCATAGTTGTCATTGCTTTCCAAGGCATGGCTGTTTGAATTGGTTTTCAACCAAAAACTACTCAAAAAGTGTAAACTATGTCCCTTT
>NZ_SMMB01000468.1 GCF_009711365.1 Xanthovirga aplysinae
GTATCGACCGATGCGGCTGGAAACTATACGGTTTCCCTTCCCGAAAACTGGAGCGGTACGATCAGTGCCCAAAAAGAGGACTACAGCTTTTCGCCAGGCTCCATTGCTATTAGCAGTTTACAGCAAGATCTTAGCGACCAAAACTTTACTGCTACCATCCCTGATCCTGTCACCTTCACATTTGCAGGCCAGGTGGTGGATACCGAAGGAAGCCCGCTGGAAGAAGTGGCTATAGAAGGGCTGCCTTCTTCTTTAAAAACAGATGAAAATGGAAATTATTCCATTGATTTGGTTACTAGATGGAGTGGTACTATCCGCCCGGAGTTACCTAACTACAACTTTGAGCCTCAAAGCATCACCATCAACTCTATGGAAAAGGATATGGTAAATCAGGACTTTAGGGCCAACTATATAGGAAACTACATTCTTTCAGGGCAGGTGCTGGATGCGGAAAATAATCCTGTTTCAGAAGTGGAAATATATGCTTCAGGCAATGGGCTGGAAGAAAAGACACTGACTAATACTGAAGGAAAGTATAGCATAACGGTCCCTGCAGCATGGGCCGGTATTTTACGGACAAATAAGGAGGGGCATACGTTTATTCCGGAAAGCTATCCCATTGAAACCCTAAGTGCTAACCTTTCAGGAAAGGATTTTAGGGCGGAATCCGTGATCCTGGGCCTGGAGACTCTTCAGAAATCAACATTTACGGTATATCCAAACCCCATAAAAAAGGAATTCCAAATTCGTCTGAAAAAAGCGCTACAAAAGGAAGGAAAACTACAGATCATAAATATGGAAGGCAGAACTATAAAACAATTGAGGATAACAGCAGGGAGTACTTCGTTCCGCTGGGTAGTTGGAAAATCAGTAACTTCTGGCACCTACACTTTCCTATTGACGGATGGTGATGAGGTAAGGGCTACTACAAAAGTAATGGTCCTAAAGTAAAGCCTACCTATTTTAAAAAGCCTTGTTTCTTCTTATAATCAAGGTCTTTTTTCTATACTAATTCAGGGGTGAAGAAGTAGAGGTATTACCCATATCAATGTAGGAAAATACGCTAAGCAAATAAAGATTCATTCATTGCTTCCTGCCAGTAAAACGATTTGATCACGGGACACCAATATCTCCTCGTTCGATACCTCGAGCCAATTGTTCAAGAATAATTGGCTCGAGGTAAAATCTCTTTCTTGTTTTGATTCCATGTTTTGCCCTCATGCTGATAATTACTTAGAGCTGGTAAAAACTGATAAAAAACTTTCTACATATAAAGAATTAAAACATTTCAATTGGAATGATAAAGTGGAATTTTCAGATGTTGATCGATGGAAAACTAGTTATAAAACTGGGAGAAGTGGTGACTGGAAGGTCAAAAAAAGAAAGTGGAAACGGTTATATTTTAGTGACTATTGACAAGGTTCCTTACTGCGGAGGGGCCATAGGGCAAATATCATTTTCTGTAGATGTGTATACCATTTGGAATAAGTTTCATTGGCAGAACCGATTACAACTTCCATTAGTAAACCCAAGGTATCAGTGATATAATGACGTTTTCTCCCATTAACTTTTTTATTCCCATCGAAGCCTTTTGCTTCATTTGCCTGTGGTGTTAGTTTCACACTTTGACAATCTATAACCCTTATCGATGGGCTCTGATTTCTATTTAATTTTTCCTTTGAAAACTTTGCAGTTAATCATATAATCCTTATCAAACTCCCTCTTTTTTAAACCTTTTAAAGTAGTTTTTAACACTACTCCATGGCCAAAA
>NZ_SMMB01000401.1 GCF_009711365.1 Xanthovirga aplysinae
TCTTCGTATCAATAATTGATAAATAGGCAGGGAAGGGGAAAGTTTTTAAACTTTATAATGAAGTTATCTACAATGAAGAAATTTGTTTTAAATAGTGTATTGTTTATTGTTTTGTTGGGAATATTTCAATATTCCTTTATGCAACAGAAGGAAAAAGAAAATCGAAAAGACCAAAATATGAGTGAAAAAGTGATCAAGTCAGATGAAGAATGGAAGGCTGAATTAACTCCTGAGCAATATCAGGTTATGCGGCAACAAGGCACTGAAAGAGCCTTTGACAATGCCTATTGGGATAATAAAAAAGAAGGGATTTATTATTGTGCTGCTTGTGGCAATCCTTTATTTAGTTCAGAAACCAAATTTAGGTCAGGTACCGGTTGGCCAAGTTTCTATAAGCCCATTAGTGATAAGGCTGTTGAAAGGGAAAAAGATGTTTCTTATGGAATGGTAAGAACAGAAGTTCATTGTCGTAGATGTGGTGGACATTTGGGGCATGTTTTTGATGATGGTCCTCAACCAACAGGCTTGCGGTATTGCTTAAATTCAGTTTCATTAGAATTTGAAGAGGCAAATTAGACACCACGAAAAGTATAAAACCACGCTGTCAAAAAAGAAGGTTGTAATTCCATTTTTTTGAAAACGTGGTTTTTCTGTAATTTTAGGTATAAAATGTTCCTATGAGGTAGGCATATAACAAATTAAGGCTTATAATGCCAATCCTTTATGGCAAAAGTTGGTTCAATCCGAAAATTGTCAAAACGTGTCATCTTATTACTTCGAATTACCTTGTTCAAGTTATTAACATATTCTTCCCGCAATTCTGAGTATTTGCTAAGGTAAGGGGTAAGTTTTAATGGGTCTTCAGTTTGAATCCTTTTCTCTCTGAATTTTTTATAAGCACTTGAACGTGCTAAAAGCATTAAGTAATCACTTATTGATTCTTCCAGGTTATCATACTTTTTAACATGGATTGCTTGACCCTCTCTGTTTTCTTTGGCTTTAATTCGCTTATCCTTGGAACTAAATGACCATATCCCGAAAACATTGTTGCCCTCTTTAAAAAAGCGGGAGGTTCCCCACCCTGATTCCAAGGCTGCTTGTGCCAAAATCAGGCTAGCAGGATGTGGTTTTAATTTTAAGAGTAATTCATTTAAGTTTTTGGTATTGAATTCCTCAAATTTCTTACGAATAAATAGGCTATCAGAAGCAGAAATTATCTTATCTTGATTGATAGCTTCATTTATTCTTAATGTTTTGTTGTATTCGTTTTCAAACTGTTGACGGGCCAATAAAATTGATGGAAATACTAATTCAATAAAATGGGCTTTTTTATCATTTTTTATATCACTGGTGAAGTTTAAATGGGAAAAAAAATCTCCCTTGTCTGATAAAGGAACAGGAAAAGAATTAGTATTTTTTT
>NZ_SMMB01000846.1 GCF_009711365.1 Xanthovirga aplysinae
AGAGCAATAAGGTGATTTAGTTGTGGTTTGAGAGGTAGGTACTTTCAAGCCACTTCTATTTTTATATAGTAATCGTTGTATGTCATGCAAAAAGTTGGAAAACCCTACCGCCCTTTTAGTACATTTGTTCTTTTACTTTCAAGCAAGCATTAAAAGATAAAATCCCCCATCCTGCCTTATTAAAAACAGGATGAGAGATTAATTATTAAAAAATTCGGCTTACTGAATATTCAAAACAAACCTTAAATCGAAATCGGTATCTCCATCATTAGCACCGGAAGTAGCTGTCTTAACATCAGGTTGGTGTTGCAACCTTACCGTAAAGGTTCCCTCTGATTCAGTAGAAGCAGTTGTCCATTCAGTTTTTAAACCAAGGGGATTGCCATTAGAATCAGAATCCTTATAATTGATTTCAGAGTCACCACTAATGTTCCCGGTTCCAACTGGACTAGCAAAAGCACCTTCATTAAAGGCAAAGAAAATCTGGTGTTCATCGGCTTCCTCTAGTACTTCTTCACCGATATCTTCACCATGGTCTTCATCAAGATTATTCATAATTTCAAAAGTCAGCTCATAGGTTTGGTCAGTACCTAAGTCAATTTCATCTATAATTTGCAATTCTTGCGCACCTTCTCCATCTGGGTCCTGAGCCCGGGCTTCAACTACATCATTCGCATCGTTAGTATTGGTGAATATAAGTTTCACATCGGTGATTATCTCTCCTTCATGTTCTTCTGGTGGTTCAACCTCGTCCTCTTTACATCCGGTTACGATTGTGGCAGCTGCTAATAGAGCCATTAAACTGTACTTTCTAAATAGATTGATCATTTTCATTTTTCTGTTAATTAAAAAATTAGTTAAGGGATTATAAATAATTGATTTAGTAAGTATTCATCTTCAATAAAGCAGGAAAACCTGGTCATTATATTTTTCATAGAAGGCTTATGTTGCCTGGTCATCAATTTTTTGCTGTAAATAAATAATTAAGCGTAAAAAGCATATTCCTACCAGGTTCATCAGCGAAATACCTCATTTCATTGAGGTAATCCCGATATCGCATGTTCAATACATTTTTCACAGTAATACTTGCACTTAAAGTTTTGTATTTAAAACTCCATCCCACATCAAGCAAAAAGTATCCTTTTGGTGCCGACATAAAGTCAAAAATTTCTGAGCCGGGGCCAATGTCAACAGATTCATCTGCTGAATCTTCGGGTGAAACGGTACGAGGCGCGAGAAACTGCCTAACTGAATAACTAGGTTTTATCGTTAGTTTGGAAGCTTCGAACTTCCAAAGCTTTGGCTGATTCCAATTCAGGCTATAATTTAGGGTAATAGGAGGCTGGTTTATTAATGGCTCATTATCCTCGATATTTTTTGACCATAAATAACTAAACCCAAAGGTTCCGGATAGTTGGTTGGACCAATCCCTTTTCCAGCTAAAATCGCTACCCACAAAAACCGCATCCGCTTGATCAAAAACAAAAGCTGGCATAGGACCTCTTATGGTTCCTATAACCCCCATAGGTCTATCAAAAATGTAATTTTCAATGTAATGAGAGTAAACCGTTAAGGTGTAGGTGTTCTTTTTCTGATGGGTCTCAAACTCATTGATGAATTTATATCCTCTTTCCGCTTCAACAGTACTTTCTTGCATTTTCAAAACCTTATTCGTTCTGAATTCTCCCTCATCATTGACATAATATCGGAGTAATCCATAGGAAGTTCTAGAACCATGTTGACCAAAACTGAATAACTCCGCCATGTTTGGTGTTCTCCAGGCTGTTCCAAAATTTGTTCTGAAGGTGCTGTTTTCAGAAATTTCTTTAACGTACCCTAATGATGAGGTCAGGTTTGCGAAACTATATTCATCTCTAAAAATATTTTGACCAGTATCTCGCCCTCTCACATTATTTCTTTCGTAATCTACCCTTACTCCCGCTTCCAGGATGTTACTCCCAAATCTTAGGCTTTCAATTAAAAAAGCACTGGTTCTATAAGTATTATAATTAGGAATAAAAGCTGTTGTTCCAGTGCCGGGATTATTATCGTTATCTTGAGTAAAGTATTGAACACCCAACAAACCATCCAATTTAAACCAATCCGGGTGTTTCCATTCCAATTGATAATCTGAAGTGATTAAATCCAGGTCAATAATAGGTCTGTCTGCATTTCTCCTTACATCGAATTCTTTTCTTTTATTTAGCTGTTTTCCAGCACGAAAAGTCAGTTTCCCATCGTCTGAATACAACCAATTAATTTCCGCCTTCCCAAGGTGATGTTCAGTCACCTGATTAGGTTCATTTATAGTATAAGAAAATGGCCTTAGAAAAGTGGGTTCATCTGAATTAATGGCTCGCACTAAAGTATTTAAACTTTCGGCAACCGAGGACCTAAGCAAGGCCAGGTTTTGGTTTACGTAACTGTAATAAACCTTAAAATCCCAATTTTTAAGCGCATACCTTGTACCTAAACCAATTGCTTTTTCTTCTTTCCCTGAGTTGGTTAAATTGTAGTCAGGGGTATGTCGGTCTCCAATCTTTGTATAATTCCCATTTAAAAAATAACTCCACTTTTTAGTACCCTTTCCTGTTTCAAAGCTTGTATTAATACCTCTACCGTTAGTTTGAAAACCTGTTCCTATTTCGGTAAAAAATGGTTCACTCAGGTGTAAGGGATTGGGCTCCACTATAATAGCTCCCCCAAGCGCTTCTGGACCAAAACGTACACCTGCAGCACCTTTTACTATTGTAATATTATTAGCTGATGAAATATCTATTTCTGGAGCGTGCTCCGTCCCCCAATTTTGAAAACCATGCTTCAACCCATTATTTAGAATCAAAATTCTGTTTCCATATAATCCATGAATAACTGGGAGTTGCACATTGGTACCCGTGGATGTTAAGGTTACTCCTTGTTCTTGGGCTATAGAAGCAGCTAGGGATTGAGTTGGATTACTTCTAATCTCTGATTTTTGTAAAGTAACTTGGGAAATCGCTTTGGTTCCTTCTTCTTTCTCTTTTTGTGCCTGAATGGTTACCGTTCCTAGTTTTAATACTTCTTGAGTCAAATAAATGTGAGGTGTTTTACCATGTTGATGGTAATTTTCGCATACAGTATCACAATATCCATAGCAAGAAATAATTAAGGTATTTTTCTCTGTACTCAAACCTTCAATTAAAAAATCACCTTCTAGATTCGTAATAGTGAACTTTTCTGTTCCCCTAACTTTAATTGAAGCATAAGGGATAGGTTCCTTGGTTTCTACGTCCAAAACTTTTCCTTGTATCGTATAAGAGCGAGTATCAGTCTGTGCCATTCCCCCATATGACCAAGCAAATAGAAAGAATAATATGGTAATCAATCGCTTCATCATTTTTTTTAATCGGCTAATTGTTGTTTGTGGGGAGGAATGGCTGTTGGCACCGGCCAAAAATCTTCATTCCCGTTTTCCCAGTTTATCTTTTCAACCTCTTGTTTGGTGCATAAACAATTTTCTAAATCCAATAGAATTTTCTCTTTGTCCATATTCTGACCAATAAAAACAAGTTCGTTTTTTCGATCACCAAAAGCTTTATCCCAACCTTCTTCTATTAATTCTTGATTATGAATAAATCCGGCAAAAGTGGTTCTTTCTTCATACGGCATACTACTCCACCAAACCCCAGCACTGTCAGTCTTAAGACTTCCACCAGCCTGGCTCCAAGTCATGGCTTGTGAAGGTCGAGAAGCCATCCAAAACAATCCTTTGCTACGAATTATGGTGGAAGGGAAAGCATATTGAACATAGTCTAAAAACCTTTGTGGATGGAAGGGGCGTTTATCTCTGAATACAAATGAAAAAATCCCATATTCTTCTGTTTCAGGAGTGTGTTTATCTTTTTTAAGTTCTTCTATCCAACCCGCACTTTGTTCAGCTTCCTCGTAATCAAATAATCCTGTATTTATCACCTCTGTTAAATCGACTTTGCTGTTGGAAGTTGCTATAACCTTAGCTCTTGGATTAAGCTTTTTGAGAGAAGCTTCCAATAATCCTACAGTTGTTTTATCTACTAAGTCTGATTTGTTAAGAAGAATAACATCCGCAAATTCAATTTGATCGGTCAGTAAATTGACTATGGTCCGGTCGTCTCCTTCCATATCGGTTAATCCTCTATCCATCAACAATTCACTTGAACCAAAATCTTTGAAGAAATTAAAGGCATCTACCACGGTAACCATTGTGTCGATATAGCTGAATCTGCTCAAATCGATTCCATTTTCTTCATCCCGAAAAGTGAAGGTCTGAGCAACAGGAATAGGCTCTGAAATACCCGTACTTTCTATAACTAAATAATCAAAGCGGTTTTCTTTTGCAAGGCGTTCAACTTCCACCATTAAGTCTTCCCGAAGAGTACAGCAAATACATCCATTACTCATTTCTACTAACTTTTCTTCCGTACGGGATAAGCCCCCTTCCTGCTCTACTAACTGGGCATCAATATTTATCTCGCTCATATCATTTACAATAACAGCAACTTTTAAGCCTTGCTTGTTATGTAGGATATGATTGAGTAATGTGGTTTTCCCTGCCCCTAAAAATCCGCTTAATACGGTTACTGGTAATTTTTTAATCCCCATTCTTAATTTTTATAAACGCAACTGTGTTACAAATATAGAAATATATCATTA
>NZ_SMMB01000110.1 GCF_009711365.1 Xanthovirga aplysinae
ATTTTGAAGCCAAGCCTCCTTTCTTCCAAGCCATTTGCAGCGGATAGATAATTTTCAACAAGCACTAAAGGGGTAGATCAATAATATAACTAAAACAATAATGAAATGAGCGATCCAACGAACGACCCATCCAAAGAGTGTAAGGTAACTAACGAAACCAATTCTGATGTAGTTATTATGCTCCCTACTACCGCACAAACCGATAATATTGACACTTCTATTTCCGTTTACAATCAGGACCTCGAGGTCTTAACCACCCTGGAAGGGGGACAGGCCATTGCGGCAGGCCAAAGTGGCACCGTCGTTTTGGATCAGAATTATATTGATCCGGATACCGGCGAATCCACTTATTCCCTGCTCTACAA
>NZ_SMMB01000470.1 GCF_009711365.1 Xanthovirga aplysinae
ACTTATTCCTAAGCATAGTCTTTTCGAAAAGGTGACTCCCCTTTAAATAAGTTATCCCCACTTATTACCTCATGATTGGAGCCCGCTTGAACTCTTTGGTTTCATCAAAAATCATACGGTAAGTGATATGCGTTTTATGAATCTTCCCTCCCATCATTGCAGCTACCTTCATCATTTTAGGGTTGTTATCCGGAATCCAATTCAATTGAATGTCTTCATAAGGGAATAATCTTGGGTTTTCAGAGAGCTGTCGTACTCGTTCCACAATAGCGGTTTCTACTCCTTTACCCTGATGCTTAGGCACCACACCAAATACCAAACCAAAAATCTTCTTATTTGTTCTCATCACCTTGTGATACAAGAACTTGGCTTTCCCTATAAGGTTTAACTTTCCATTTACATGCTTAAAAATCTGGTTCATTTCCGGAAGCATGATAAAAAAAGCAATGGGTTCTCCATTGAAATAGCCAAACCAAAGCAATCTTTCATCCATAATGGGCTTAATTTTTTCCATACTGGCTCTAGCTTGTGCTTCCGACATTTTAGCTACCCCACTATGATTCCCCCAAGCCTCATTATAAATCGTTCTGAAATCCTTACCATATTTTTCCAGATTATTCTTTCTGGAATGCTCAAAATGATAACCGGGATTATTAAAAACACGCTGGGCCCTATCTCTCACTTTCTCCTCCAAACCTCCAGCTATCGGCCGACGATAGGTATACTGCTGGAAATAATCTTTAAATCCGTAGGCCTCAAAATATTCCTGGTAATAAGGAAAATTGTACGGCATGCCATAGGTTGGCTCTGTCCAACCATCTACCAAAAGTCCCCACCACCTATCTCTGTCACCAAAATTAACAGGGCCAATCATAGCCTCCATTTCCTTAGAAACTAACCATTCCTTGGCTGTACCCAAAAGTTTAAAGGCAGCTTCTTTATCTTGAATACACTCAAAAAAGCCCATTCCTCCGGTTGGTTCATCATATTTATGGACAGTCTTTTTATCAATAAAAGCCGCCACTCTGCCAATGGTTTGGCCCTCATCATTCAAAAGTATCCAACGGATACATTCCCCGTGTCTGAAATATTTATTTACTTTTGGATCAAATACACCCTCAATATCCTGATCTAAAGGTCGGATCCAACTTTTTTCATCTTTATATAATCGGACAGGAAGCATTAAAAATTCCTTAGCCGACCACTTATCCCTGACTTCAATTACCTTCATGAATAACCTTTTTTCAAATTCGTCAAAAATAAACAGTAATTCCTCACCAAGAAAATCTTTTGAAAAATATCAACAGAAAAATAAGAAATCACTCCTAAAATGTTTTAAACTGGCCTATCAGGCCTACACTTCTCCCTAATTTCAAGGCAATTACAAATTAAGCCTTAAACATCTGGGCCTAGTCTATTGCTGCCAAAAGTTAAATATTAGGCTTAAAGCCACAATAATATTGCCTTATTTGACACCAATAAAATCATTACAACTATATCCCATAGGGAGGCTTTTATAATAAGCTTTCATTATAACGACCAATACAAAAAGACCTTATCAAATTTTAAAGGTGGAATGAAGCACTACCATCCGTAATAACTTAATTCGTAATTAACAATTATTAACCAACTCATGTTAAAACTTTTAATTACTGACTTAAAACCTTCATTAAACCTGAAAACAGGAATGCACCAAATCCCTTAGAGCTATACTTAAGATTAGGCATAAAAAAAGACGAGCAGTATAACTGATCGTCTTGATGTGGGCCCTGCTGGATTCGAACCAGCGA
>NZ_SMMB01000158.1 GCF_009711365.1 Xanthovirga aplysinae
GGCTGCTTTAATCTTTGGCCATTACAATAAAACATTTGGTTTCCAAAAAAATGATGGGTCAGGAACTAACCTACAAGCTGCCTTAATCATAGGAGATAACAATACGACTATTGGCTATCAAAAAATCAGAGGCGCCCTTGCCCCAAGTGGGGCTCCAGATGATGTCTTTGGATTAATGGACATTAATTCAAGCGGATTGCCTTCCTTCCATAGTCTTTCATTCTTTGGATTAAATGCACAGGCTGCCATTGTAAAAGGAGAGTGGAATAAAACAGAAGGTTATCAAAAGCTGGAAGGTAACGGTCTGAATGCTCAGGTAGCTTTTGTAAAAGGGAACAAAAACCATACTGTTGGATACCAGGAAAATGAAGGCCGATTCTTTGGTCTATTCCCTACAACCAATGCCCAGGCTGCCATTGTCATAGGTGATAACAACTACACAAAAGGAGTACAAATTAACAAAAGTCTTTCAGGGCACAATTTTCAAGCGGCTTTAGTAATTGGCAGCTGGAATAAGACA
>NZ_SMMB01000238.1 GCF_009711365.1 Xanthovirga aplysinae
CCCGTTCCGGGCACACACAATGGCGAGCTGTCATGCTTTTCCAGCACGCAAAAGATCCGACGCTAATAAAGCACAGCAGCCAGCCGAGTCGTTATAAGCAAGTTGAAAATTAAAAAAAGGAATGAGAAAAATTATATTAACTATTGTAGTGCTTGGAGTTACTTTTAATTTGTTTGCACAGGGAAATAAAATAGAATCTACTGGAAATGTAGGAATAGGTATAACCAATCCTTCACAAAAACTACAAGTCACTAATGGCAATATTGGATTAATAGATACTGAGAACAGGGTTATTTTCGTAGGCAGAGACAAAAGTAATTATATTGGTTTATCATATAATACCCTCAATAATACAGGTGAAATAAAATCTTTTGACAATAGTAGTTCTGGGGATATAGCATTTATAAGTGGGTTGAATGAAATAATGCGAATTAATAAAAGTGGTAAAATAGGTGTGGGAGTCACTAACCCTTTTCAAAAATTTGAAATAAAAGGTGGAAACCTTGCTGTATATAATAATACAAAAACTTATGTGATAGCAGGTGTTAATCAAGTAAGTCACTTTCGCATTGGTTATGATGGCTTAGGAGGTATTATAGAATCTTTTTATGAAAATTCACATGAAAGTAATGGGCTTCGAACAAGTATTAAGTTTAATACCGGAAACCATACCAGAATGATTATAAGTGGAAATGGAAATGTAGGTATTGGAACCACTTCCCCTGACTATAAACTAGATGTAATAGGTACCATACGTGCCCGCGAAATCAAAGTAAATATGGAGGGTGCTCCTGACTAC
>NZ_SMMB01000302.1 GCF_009711365.1 Xanthovirga aplysinae
GTTTAGGTAAGAATGAATCATTTTATTTTAATTAAACTAAAACACTATGAAAATTGAAATGAAAAAGTTTTGTCTTGCATTTTTGGCAATTGGACTATTTCTTACTTCATGTAGTTCGGGAGAACCCTTTATTACTGTTGATCCTATTAATGAGGAAAATGCCGAAGTGACCAAAAGTACTTCATATGAATGGCCGACCAATAGCACAACTTTAACTGGTCGTTTTGGAGATGATCGTTCTAACGGACCTCATAGAGGGATAGATATTTCAGCAGTTAGCGGGACACCTGTCCGTGCTATGACCAGCGGAAATGTTAGATTTGCGGGATGGTCTCCGTCATCTTGGGGTTATGGAAATGTAGTTTTTATTCATCACGGTGATTTGCCAGAATCACCTGGTAGTGACCATGTGCAAACAAGGTATGCGCATTTGAGTAAAGTTTTAGTAGAAGAAGGAGATTGGGTAAATCAAGGTGATCTTATAGGGGAGGTAGGGTCAACAGGAAACTCTACGGGACCACATCTTCATTTTGAAGTTTTACACTGCGATGGAATATGCCCTTCCAGTGCAAGTACAAGTAATTGGGGTTCACCAGATCCTGTTGATCCTTTAGGAGATTATTTTTAGAAAAAAAAGACAAAATTTCAGAGGCTGTTTCATTTATTTACGCAGTCTCTAGTTTCTTCTTTTATCTTTTCTTTGAAAGAAATAGTTTCATTTATCAATCCAAATATAATTTTTTTTCAATATATGGGGTATTTCTCTTATCTAGGTGTAAGGGCCACAAATCCCTATTTTCTTTTTGTGGCATAATGGTTTTTTTTGGCTTCTGACGGATGTTGTTAATTCGGAAATTCAACTTTACCAATACTCAACCTTTAGGCCCTTTGTATATGATTTTAAACTCCCATCTTGGGTGTAAAGTGGAAGTAATTACCCTTTACTACCGGCCCACTATCTTCTTGAAATTATAAATAGATTTTTAACGACGCGAGAGGTTGCTTTGCTTTTTTAGCGGTGGATTTTGCGCAATGGCAAAAA
>NZ_SMMB01000283.1 GCF_009711365.1 Xanthovirga aplysinae
ACCCAAGGTTAAATTGTTAGCGCAGGTTTTTGCTTCATTGATTGTTATTTCTCTTTTTGGAATTAAATTGGATTCCTTTTATGGGTTATTTGGTATTTATGATTTGCCTCCATTTATTAGCTATTCTCTTACTCTTTTTACCATTATAGTCATTACGAATTCCTTTAATTTAATTGATGGTTTAGATGGACTTGCATCCACCATCGGTTTGGCTATTTTGTTTCCACTAGTTATTTGGTTTTACCTAGTAGGTAATATGGCTATGACTATCTTGCTTTTTTCTTTAATCGGAGCAATCCTTGCCTTTCTAAGGTTTAATTGGGCACCATCTAAGATTTTTATGGGAGATACAGGCTCCCTCATGATCGGTTTTTTTTTGGCAGTGGTCGTAATTTATTTCATTAATGTGAATTATAATTTACCCCTTAGTAATCCTTTTCGTTTAAATAGTTCAGTTGGTTCAGCCATAGCCCTTTTAATCATTCCATTATATGATACGTTGCGGGTTTTTGCCCTTAGGGTTTTAAAAAAACAATCACCGTTTTCTCCGGATAAAACCCATATTCATCATATTTTAATGAGATTGGGTTTAAATCATTCTGGAACTGTGAGGGTAATGGGATTTGTAAACCTATTATTTGTAGGATTAGTTGTTGTTGGAAGGAATTTAGGGGAAATACAAATAATTGGCTTAATCATTTTGCTACTTATCATTTTAAGCTTTGTTTTAAACTATAGCCTTACGTATAAATTTCCAAGAAGGCCGAAAACTCGGGATTTAATTAAAGGGAAAAGGTTAGGTGAAAGGACTAATAAAGAAATTATGAGTTGATTTTCTCCTATAACAATTTGAAACTAGGGATTGATTTTTTGTTTTCCCTTTTCATGTTTTTTTTCTTTTTACCCCTTTTTGTTTTATTATCATTATTGATTTTATTTATGGATGGGGAAGCTTTATTCTATTTTCAAAAGCGACTTGGGAAAA
>NZ_SMMB01000001.1 GCF_009711365.1 Xanthovirga aplysinae
CTTTCTTTGTTGAGACTTTAAATCAAAAGCGGAGGGCATAGCACAAGTAGCCTTTTAGTCCCTGTGCATACATTCATGTCTTCCATTTTGTTCGGGATGGGCTGGATCTGAAAAAATAGGTAAATTCCCCAGGTCAATAAACCAATAGGAGAGTCTGGTAAACCTTTGAATGGCTGCTACCGATCCAAAGGGTCCACCATTA
>NZ_SMMB01001081.1:0-2015 GCF_009711365.1 Xanthovirga aplysinae
ATTCTGATAAATCAAATCCTTGTTTAATAAACCGAGCCATGATGATATTGTAATTTTTTCATATTAATTTTAATTTTAAAGATGATTTTTACAAAAAAAAATGTAAAATTTTCACATTATTACCAGCCTATGAAAATATTTTTAGATATTAACAAAATGGATTACAACAAAAGACTGATAGAGGTTTATTTAGAGCTGAAAAAGAAAGGTGAAATCACGACCTTAAAAGATTTTGGTTGGGTAATGAGTGAAAATGCTAATGGAATATCTGACATAAAATTTGAAAGAAAAAGTGTCACTTTAACCCATTTAGAGATGTTGAAAGAGCGATTTAATGAGGTAAATATTGAGCGAATAGTCACTGGGGAAGGACCAATATTACTTATTCCTACTGAAAATATTCAACCTGAAAAAATAGAAAAAGATGATGAACGAATAACTCAATTAGAAACAGAACTAAGTAAGGCCAATTTACAGGTTGAACATTTAGAAAGTATTATTAAATCGAAGGATGAGACTTTAAAGGCCCGTGAACAAATGATAGAATTAATGAATAGATTAGTAAAAAGTCCTACATCCAACTAGTCAATTAGTCCCCCAAAACAATTAATAAAAAATCACTTACTCACCCAGACAACTTTTTTCAAATCATTGCATACATTTCAAAGTGAATTGAATCCTAAGAAACTTTTTTACCAATTCACTATAAAGCTGCTGGAAAAATGAACCTGTTGGAAAAACTAACCTTAAGAAAACAATTCCTTTAAAACCTCTCCTCCATTTACTTTTAAAGTTGCACCAATTCCAAATTATTCTCTTTAGTAAAAGCCGTTATTCCATTCATTTGAATTTTCACCCAAACATCTTGATGGTCCAAAACTTGGACTCGATGTCCTTGGTTAACCATTTTTATAACTTCAGAAGCCGAGGAAGGAGCACTCATGATAAGACTATTATCTTGACTAAAAATCGCTTTATGATAAGACTTGCCAAAATTTACCAAAATAAGTTGGCCAAAAATAATCACAAAGAACAGACCAATGGTAAAATAAGGCCTTCGTCCTGTTTTACGCTTTAAATAGAGCATTAAAGCCAAAAGAAAGAAGGAAAAGGCCGACAAGGAAAAGGTCAACTGATTATAATATTTGTAGGTGAAGCCCATAAAAAAATCCTGATCTGATTTTTGGTACCCATCCAGCTGATGTTCCTCTGCTAACTGCTGCATTTTGACTAGGGCCTTTTCATTAGCAGTTGCCAAATAATAAAGATTCAAATAATAAAGAGCTTGACTAAACTGATCAAGACCTTCTTTTATGTAAGCCATTTTTAATAGCATGGCGGGTGAATATTCCTGCTGTTGGGAAAGAAGAGATTGGTAGATCTCAAAAGACTCCGTGTATTTTTGCAATTGAAAAAGTGAATCTCCCAACTGAAGGTTTTCTTCAGGAGTTTGAGTACTAGCAGGTTGCGAAAAAGTCCCAATTGAGAAGAAAAACACGGGAACAAAAATCAGCAGTTTTTTTAATAGGATGTTTTGCATTTTATATGTTTGCTGTTACCTTTGCATCGCAATTAAGGGAATCGCTTAGGTAAAATCAAGTCCCTTATCGGATTTTGAAGGTGTTGGAACAATTTATTTTTAGATTGTCAATTTTTCTTCAAAATTGCAATTTATGTTAACCCGGGCTTCAATACAATTGAAGCTATTTTTTTCTGTTAACATTTCCTGACTTGGTAGCTCAGCTGGTAGAGCAACGCCCTTTTAAGGCGTGGGTCCTGGGTTCGAGCCCCAGCCAAGTCACAAAAGGTCACCTCCATACAAGGTGACCTTTTTTTGTATTACTCTCATTGCCTCAACTATTAACTTTTTTTAAATCTTCCCTTAAAGGAAAAAAACAGCATAAATTCTCCTTTGTCCTCCTCAAAATCCTTTTTTTGATTCTCATTTTGATTTTTCTTTCTTGAAAGACTGATTTGGAGATTATTTTATTATCTTGAAATAACTTCTTTTTTTT
>NZ_SMMB01001081.1:2206-7734 GCF_009711365.1 Xanthovirga aplysinae
AAAATTCCATCTATACCTATTAATCAAAACCTTCCTACGGTTAACGTTTTACAAGAAAACTACCTTCGGATACGGGGAAAAACTTTAGAAATTTGCCGTCCCTTGAGCAAAGAAGATTATGTTCCCCAACCTGTAGTTGATATAAGCCCTCCAAAATGGCATTTAGCACATACTACCTGGTTTTTTGAAACCTTTGTCCTACGTCCAGGAAAAAAGAAATATCGTACTTTTAACCCCTCCTATGGGTACCTATTCAATAGCTATTATGAAACGGTAGGAGAAAGAGTTTTACGACCTGACAGGGGAAATATTACCCGACCCGGAGTAGACGAGATATTTGAATACAGGAATTATGTAGACAAGGAAATGCTGGAATATCTCCAATCTCTGGATGAAACAGAATTACAAAACGTGCTGGATGTAATCAATTTGGGTTTACAGCACGAACAACAACATCAAGAACTGTTGTTTACTGATTTGAAATATATATTGGGTCATAATCCCCTTTTTCCAGCATATTTAGATTCCTCATTACAGCCAGAGAAGCCTGGAAGTTTTCCTGGACCATTAACTTATTCTGAAATTCCGGAAGGTTTATATGAGATTGGTTTTGATGGAGATGGTTTTTGTTTTGACAATGAAAAAGGACAACACAAAATATTTTTACACGCTTTTGAAGTAGCTGACCGCCTCATCACTAATGGAGAATATTTAGAGTTTATGGAATCGGGGGGCTACCGAAATTTCCGTTATTGGCTATCAGAGGGATGGGATTGGGTAAATCAACAAAGAAATAAATGTCCTTTATATTGGATACAAAGAGATGGCAAATGGTATCATTATACTTTGCATGGCTTGCTTCCTGTTGATATGAATGAACCACTTACTCATGTAAATTTTTATGAAGCAGATGCTTTTGCCGCCTGGAGAGGCAAACGACTATTAACAGAATTTGAATGGGAAATAGCTTGTCAACATTTAAGCCCTGTTATTCCTCCTCAAGCTAATTTATTAAATACCAATTTCTTGGCTCCTGTTGGTGGAGAAGGGTTCCATTTTTTTGGAGATGTATGGGAATGGACTAATAGTGCCTATTTGCCTTATCCTTATTACAGTAAAGCAAAAGGGGCTATTGGAGAATATAATGGTAAATTTATGATCAATCAGATGGTTCTAAAAGGAGGCTCCTGTGTTACTTCCAAAGACCATATTCGAATAACATATAGAAATTTTTTCCATCCACATTTGAAATGGCAATTTTCAGGTATTCGTCTGGCCAACACCATTATGTAATTCTTTAATTTATTAAAAACTCATTATGAATAGGCCCTCATTCGATATTTTCAATTGAGGGTAAAAACCTTTTTTATCCGGATGGAATCATCAGAAAACATTACTATGCAAAAAATAAGTAAGCCAAAAAAGTTTACGACAAAAGAGGAGTTTGTTAGAGACGTTTTAATAGGACTCCAATCAAATCCTAAAAAACTATCATCCAAATATTTTTATGATGAAAAGGGAGACAAGCTTTTCCAGGAAATAATGAACCTGGAGGAATATTATTTAACCAACTGTGAATATGAAATTCTAAACACTCATAAATCAGCTATTTTAGAGCTTTTTGAAAGTAATAATCGGCCCTTTCAATTGATTGAATTGGGAGCAGGAGATGGTTTGAAGACAAAAGTTCTTTTACAGGAATTTTCAAATAATAAGGCCCATTTTGAATATTCTCCAATTGATATATCGCCCCATGTTTTACAGACCCTTACCAATGATCTTCAGCAACTTTTGCCAAACCTCAAGGTAAAAAGCTTTCAGGGAGATTACTTCAAAGCTTTGGCAGCTACAAAACGTCAAAACGGATGGAGAAAGGTAGTCTTATTTTTAGGCTCAAACATTGGAAATTTTTCGATTGAACAAACCCATAATTTCTTAACCAAAATTAAGGACCTGCTTTCTCCCGGTGATTTATTATTCATAGGTTTTGACCTTAAAAAGGAGCCCGAAGTGATATTATCGGCTTACAATGATAAAAAAGGGGTAACCAGAGCTTTTAATCTAAATTTATTAAGCCGGATTAATGCTGAATTAGACGGAAATTTCGATTTGAATAAATTTGAACATTATCCAGTATATGATCCCCAATCTGGCGAATGCAGAAGTTATTTGGTAAGCAAGGAAAACCAGCAAGTAAGGCTGGAGGCTTTGGAAGAAACTATTTCATTTCATAAGTGGGAATCCATTCACACTGAAATTTCCAGGAAATTTAGTACAAAGGAGATCCATGAGTTGGCTGAAAGATCTGGATTTAAATTATTGGAAAATTTTTATGATAGCAAGGGCTTTTTTGTTGATTCCGTTTGGTTGAAAAAGTAATTTCTATTCCTTTTCTTCAGGAAATTGACCTAATTAGGTCTTCAGGGCTCATATGCCCCTTTTTCTGCCTTTTTGATAAAGCAATTATATATGGGAGTGGTCCCGAAATAAATGAACTAAATCGGCCAACAATACTTCCTTGTGATTTTTTTGATATTTTATTAAAGTAATATTAGAGGAAGGTTCTACCAAATTTTATTTTATCAGCTTTATTTTTCTCTTTTAGACTAGTAGTTCTGTTTAAATCAAATTGTAGTTGATTTTTAACCATATTGAAAAAAAGGGAATGTTTTGGGCGAAATACGTTTTCACCATTTTTAAAAAGGTTATAATTTTACCTGTCACTGATTTTTTTCTATGCCATTTAAATGATTCAATATTAATTCCCAAAGCTTTTATAAGGATTTAAAAAATCACATATGCCCGGAAATTTGCACCTTTTGTTCTTTTCTTAAAAAGTGAGAATTCCGGGTTTCAGAAATTAAATTTTCTACAGATAAATGAAATATCTAGATCTAGCAAAAAAATTAGCAGCTGCCATAAAATCAAGTTTAATTTCTGATTTAAAGACCCATGGTTTAACTAGTTTAAATTCAGAAGACTTAAAGGACATTAAGGGAACCCACCATGTGGATAAAGTAGCAAAGGAAGCAGTAGAAGAGGTTTTAACAGATGTAAATTGTAATATTTTCCTGGAATCATTTACCCCTAAGAAAAGAAAAAACGCTGATTTTTCAATTTTTATTGACCCTGTAGATGGCTCCATCAATTGGGATAAAGGTGTAGGTGATCCATGTGTGGCAATAGCTATTGCAGAAAAAACTTCTGAAATTCGTTTTGCAGATTTATCATTTGCTTATGTGGAGGGTTTACGGTCAAGAGATTATTATTTTTCTCAGGAAGGGAAATCTTTTTATTATTCTTCTTTAGCTCAAAAGAAGGTAGTTATCAACCCACAGAGTGAGAAAAAAGCCCTAAGGGAGTCGAGTGGCTATTTAAAATGTGGTTATAATGGTGCCGAAAAACAATTCTTAGCTGCATTTCCTTTATTCATAAAATGTAGAGACATTCGTTCTTTTGACAATTCTGGGACTGAACTATGTGAACTGGCTAGGAAGGCTACTGATTTTATATTGGAGGGAAGAAAATTGTCAGACTTTTATAATTTATTGGCCTATCCTATAGTAAAAAATGCTGGGGGTATAATTTGTGATTTGGAAGGAACCGACCTCCACCATCAGATGATACAAACAGACGAAATTTATGATTTCATTGCCTGTACCAATAAGGAACTTTTAAATGAAATTTTGGATGTATTATCTGATTTTAAAAAATCTAATGAATTCGGGGGAAAATCCTCTCTTTTTGTCCGAAAATAGCAATCGGAAAGCTTTCAAAAATAAGTTTGGAAGAAAACTTTATAAAGAGAGAAGTGGAAAATAATTTGACCTAAAAGAGTTTTGAAGTAAATACCGACGTTATTTAATCGTTATTTTGTTTTCAGGGTTAAGGTAAGAATTCTGAGGAATTTAAATCAGAAGATAATGCCTGTTACTTGATTTGAAAAGCTATATATTTTTTACAATTGTGAATTACTTAGCGCATTTATATTTATCCAGAGAAGATGACAAGGAAGTGATGCTGGGAAATTTTCTAGGAGATTTCGTAAAAAGGAGAGATTTCTCCAATTACAGTGAAAAAATCGTAGAAGGAATTGAATTGCATCATCAGATAGATCGTTTCACGGATCAGCATCATATCGTATCCAGAAGCAAACAGCGTTTGCGTCCTTCTTTCAGACATTATTCCTCAGTAATTGTAGATATTTTCTATGATCATTTTTTGGCCTTGCACTGGCATAAGTTTTCTGATCTTCCTTTACAATTATTTACAGATCAGGTCTATCAGTTAATGCAAGATTATTTCGTCCTTTTACCTTCTCGAACCCAATATATGCTGCCCTACATGGTTAAAGATAACTGGTTGCTGAATTACTCAAAAATGCAGGGAATAGAAAGGGTTTTTGATGGAATGGCTAGAAGAAGTTCTTTCAAATCCGGAATGGAAAAAGCCCCACTTGCTTTACAGGCAGGTTATAGGGAATATGAAAAAGAATTTATGGAGTTTTTTCCACATTTAATTGATTTTGTTAGGGAAAATAAAGTGGCGGGAGAATCCACTGTAAAGAACAAACAAAAATCAGAGTAAATAAAACCTTGTTTTTTTCCTGGCGTATCCCCCAATCCATGGGATTCTTTCTTTCCTAATTTTCGACCTCATTTATTACTCCTATTACTTCATTCATTTTTTCATTTGGTACTGTAAGAGTGAGATTGTAATGTTGGATTATCCATTGGCCTCCTTCCTTTTTTAATACTCCGGAACCCCGGCAAGTTCCCATCCAGGTATTCAGTAATTCATCAAACCAAGCATATTCCCCTTCAGAGGAAATTTCAATATTCCTTTTAGTTGCTTTAAAATCCCAAGCCTTTCCTTTTTCAAAATAGGGTTTGGCAAAAGCCCAAAACTCATCTCTTGTCCACCTTTCACCAGCATCTGTACCTAAATAAATTCCATCCTGGGCTATTTTTCCAAAGTAGCCCAAAGAATCTGCTTTGGCGGCCGCTCGATGCCAACTATCTAAATAATCATTAATTTGATTGATCTTATCTTGGCTATTTACCATCTGAATTTGACAATTCTCCTTACTTCTTGTATCGGTAATTTGAATAATTTCCCAACCTTTATTGCTTTTAAGAAGCTGAAAAGCATTTACTCCACAATGGCTTATTTTATTTCCAAGAAAAAAGGTGTACTCCGTCCAAACTGATGCCAGAGGCCCCTCCATATGAACCCTATAATTCCAAATCTTTTCGTCCCAAATGGCTTCATGGGGAGCACCTACCACTTTTACAAAATCGTCAACCGAACTTTGTCTAAGCTTGGTTTTTCCTCCTTTACTCAAAACAGTATATAATTTTGCTTCAGGGGAAAAAGTACTTCTTACAAGGGCACTGTCACCCTCACGCATTCCATCAAAAAGTCGATTTATTACTTGAATTACCTTATCCTCTTTTGAAGTTGAAACCTTTTTTTCCTGAATATTAGATTGACCAAGTAAAAAAAATGGAGCAAAGGAAATGGTCAAG
>NZ_SMMB01000491.1 GCF_009711365.1 Xanthovirga aplysinae
TTTCATCATTTGCCCCTTTCCTAATTTTAATCTGATGCATCATCCTTGCAAGGCAATCTCCCAAAAACAAACGCTCATTGGTCGTTTTTGAAACTACCATAAACAAACCTCCCCCCCTGCTGAGAGTCTAAAAAAAACAGGCCCAGTGTATTAGAAATCTGGACCTGCATCTTAAGCAGTCTTTTGTAATTTTTAAAGACCACATAAAAATTTAAAGCTTACGCACCTAACTCTGTTCAGTAAAAGACTCCGACCGATTAATTAACCAAGTTCACCAGTTTTTTCATCAAATTCAAAATCATTACGATCTTTTGATTCATCTATAGTATCCGGGTCCAACTCTTCTTGCGACGCCTCTTGCTCTATCTCATTCCAACTAGCAATGTCATTAGAAACAGATTCAAATTTCTGAATAAGATCTTGACTTATTCTGACACCACTTTCTTCCTGAATAGACAGTATTTTTGTATGAATTTGGGTAATATCATTACTCTTTTCTTGAAGAAATGGAAGAATATCGGAAGGTTGCCTACCACCATCTGAGGCTTTAAACGACGCTATTTCTTGTTGAAGATCTGCTAATTTATTTGCTTGTACAGCAAGTTTTTGCTGGATTGAAGAATCTTTAGTAATCACAATTAATGTCTTTAAAGCTTCTGCATCCTCTTGAGTTGCGTTAACTACCTTTTGAAACGAAGTCCCCACCCTGTTACTTCTAATGTCATTCATAATCCTAGAGATACGTGGAGCAAGTTCTATATCGGCACCCTCTGAAACTAAAGGAGCAAACTCATTACTCAAAGGAACCTGCACATCTCGTGCACTAAGTAAATCATCAAGTTGTGAAACGTTGGGTGGTTCATCCGCTAACACAATCTCTAATCGTGCCAAAGCCTGATCCTTACCAGTTGTTCTAGATATTATATTTTCCCAAGCTGCTGAAAGACGACCTACACCAGGTTCTCTGTTTATTATTGCATTCGCAAATTCAACAACACGGGCAGCTTTAGAGATAGTCAACCAAAGAAAGGTAAATCCCCCTAAGACTGTTGCTCCAATCTCAAACCATGGTTTAGGAGGCTCGGGAGCCTTGGTTATTTCAACCGACAATTCCTCTTCTTCTTCATTAAACCCTGTAACATTATGGCCTCCCACTGTACCTGTAATCGATACAACTACATCGGTATCGGTAGGATTTCCTGTGAATGTATCCTTCCTTTGAAATGAGGGAATAAGAGAAATTTCGGGGCTAGCAAGAGTAAACATCCCCGCAGAATAAGTAGGAATGTATTCCGTCTGTGATAATTCTAACCCCTTTCCCGGTATATTCTCAAATTTTATTTGATAACCTCCGTTTTGAGCATTAAGAACGGTAGCTGTTGTTAATACTGTAGGTGGTTCTAACTTTAAATTGCCTACATGTGCGACAGAGCCATCGGCTTTTTTGAAGTAGAGAAAGTAGGTTACCGCTGCATAGCTTGCCCATACGAAAGGGAACTTAGTGAAATAACCTTGCACAGAAATTAAACTTGAGAAGGTTACATCTTTAAAATCATCACTATTTTGAAAGAAAGAATCTATATTACCCTGTAGCTGGGTGAAATCATTAGGTGAAACCTTGCCTTGTTCTACCAGGTCCGAAATATTGTTTAACTTATCCCTTAAGGCTTTGTAAAAGTCAAAACTCAATTCACCATCAGGAAAAACCTGGAGAGTTTTAAGGAAAAATGCTGCGCTAATCATGGAATCATGTTCCTTAGATTCGATGGTTTGATCGGGAAAGTCGTCATTCTCCTTATCCACGCTAACGTTTCGGTAAGCTACAGGCTGATACCATTTCGAAGCGGGAGTGCTAATTAGTAGGTTGTAGTTCAGAGAATA
>NZ_SMMB01000422.1 GCF_009711365.1 Xanthovirga aplysinae
TTTTATTTTATTAAAATCCAATTCATTAATTTGGAATTAGTTTTATCTCCTCTAAAGACCAAATGACTCTTTTACTTTTTTTACAAAATCCAGTTTTTCCCATGTAAAGAACTCAAATTCCTTTTGCTCCTTATGGCGAATCTCTTCTCTTGCTTTTTCATCTTCTCGGATGGTAACATTTTGTACTTCTACTGCTTCAACAAATGGCTTTCGCCCTAAATGACCATAAGCCGCTGTTTTTGAGAAAATAGGATTCCGTAGACCAAACCGTTCTATGATCGCTTTAGGCCTCATATCAAAAATCTCCTGTACTTTATTAGCGATCTCACTATCTGATAAACCTACATTAGCGGTTCCATAAGTATTCACTGTAAGTGACACTGGCTTGGAAACACCAATGGCGTAAGCCACTTGAACGAGCAACTCATCTGCCACACCGGCAGCCACCAGGTTTTTGGCAATATGCCTTGCTGCATAGGCTGCACTTCGGTCTACTTTAGTAGCGTCTTTTCCCGAAAAAGCTCCGCCCCCATGAGCTCCTTTTCCGCCATAAGTATCTACAATAATCTTTCGTCCCGTCAATCCAGCATCTCCATGCGGACCACCAATAACAAATTTTCCTGTAGGATTAATGTGAAAAATAGTATCCACTAATAATTCTTCTGGAATTACCTCTTGAATTACATGTTTGATTACATCGGCCCTGATCTGATCCAGCATAGCATTTTCGGCAGCCTGTTGAGCCTCAGGATGCTCGCTATCAGCCTTAATGAACTCATCGTGTTGGGTAGAAACCACAATTGTATGAACTCTTATCGGCTGGTTTTGATCATCATATTCAATAGTAACCTGAGCTTTAGCATCAGGCCTCAGATAAGACATTAATTCCGGGTTATTTTTTCGGATTTCTGCTAAGCGTTGTACCAAACGATGGGAAAAGGCAAGCGCCATAGGCATATACTCTTCAGTTTCCTGTGTAGCGTACCCAAACATCATTCCTTGATCTCCAGCCCCCTGTTCTTTATCAACCCCTGCACCTTCATCCACCCCTTGTGCAATATCAGGAGATTGACTGTGAAGAGTAACCATAATTCCACAAGAGTCTGCATCAAACATATAATCATCACTCTTGTAGCCTATCCTTTTAATGGTTGATCTTACAACATCCGGAATTTCCACATAAGCTTTAGTGGTAACTTCTCCACCAACTACAACCAAGCCGGTTGTTACAAAGGTTTCACAAGCAACCCGCGAATTTGGGTCCTGCGCCAACATAGCATCAAGAATGGCATCTGAAATCTGATCTGCTATTTTATCTGGGTGACCTTCAGAAACAGACTCTGAAGTAAATAAATATGACATATCTATTAAAATTAATTGCGAATTTAGAATTAGGAATTACGAATGTCAGTAGAAAAACCCAAAAAGGAAAGCAAGTTTTAAGGCTTATGCCAATTCAACAATCCAGGTGTTACCAATTCATTCATAATACCACTTTGATTAAGTTCTTCTTTCAAAAA
>NZ_SMMB01000154.1 GCF_009711365.1 Xanthovirga aplysinae
ATGGGGAGAGAAACTTTGTTATCCATCAAAAGGGGACCTCAAGCAATTATCTACACATAGCCCCAAGTAAAGAAAAAGGGAGCAATACAGCGGATTGGACAAAAGGGATCTTGATTCATTCGACGGGGCTATTAGAGGCCAGGAATGACCTTAAAGTCATTGGATCAGTGGATTTGGATGGAGACATTCGCTCCTGGGGAGAAATAAAAACGAATATTAATTTTGCTAATGGATCAAACAGTGATTCTTTTGGTTTACGCTTTCAATCGGAAAATGATGTACAAATAGATTCCTTTGAAAATGATCTTCGAATTTTCAGCTCTCAACAGGATGGTGGAAGAGGCTCTTTATTGAGGATTAACCCTGTGACAGGAGAAGCACGTTTTTGGGGTAGTATAGGAGTTAATGTTGAAAGTACCACAGAAGCACTTGATATATCTGGTAATATCAAAGCCAGTGGTTTTGGGGACTTTGGAGGGGAAGTAAGAACCTATAAACTGGTAATAGACAGA
>NZ_SMMB01000345.1 GCF_009711365.1 Xanthovirga aplysinae
AGAAAGCATTTTATAGCTAAATCTGTGATTCCTTCTTTTACAAATCCAAATAATATATCAATTATTACAGGCAGGCCACCAGAAGTACATGGAATAAGTGGTAATTATTATTATGATCCCAAACTGAAAATGGATGTAATGATGAACGATCCCTCATTACTTCGGGCTCCAAGCATAATTCAGAAATTTCAGGAAACTGGTGCAAAAGTAGCAACAGTGACTGCAAAAGATAAATTACGTTTACTTCTGGGAAATGGGCTGGATTTCTCAAAAAGCACTGCTATATGCTTTTCTGCAGAGAAGGCCGATATTACTACTTTGGAGGAAAATGGGATGGATAAGGCAGATCAATTTGTTGGAATGAAAACTCCAGAGATATACAGTGCTGAATTGAGTGAATTTGTGTTAAAGGCTGGAGTAGTATTGTTAAAAAAGGAAAAGCCCGACTTAATGTATTTGTCCACCACCGATTATGTACAACATGCCTATGGCCCAAAGGAAAAAGAGGCTCTGGATTTTTATGAAATGTGCGACTCCTACTTTAGTCAATTGGATAAACTGGGAGCTACTTTAGTAATCACAGCAGACCATGGAATGAATGCTAAATCTAATCAGAATGGAGAACCCAATATTTTCTTTCTGGAAAGTTTTCTTAAGGAAATATCTCCTTCTGGTAAATTTCATGTTGTTTTACCCATTACCGATCCCTATGTAGGGCATCATGGTGCATTAGGGTCATTTGGGGGGATTTATTTGAAGGATTTAAGATTGAAATCACAAATCAAAGAAAAATTAAGTAGAGAAAAAGGGATAGTTGGAGTATTGGATAGAGCCACTGCAGCTGATAGTTTTGAATTGCCATCTGATCGTATAGCTGATCTGGTTGTGCTAGCGGATCGCCAAACTGTAATCGGGAAAAGTCCAAAGGATCATGATTTAAGCATGCTCCATGGTCCCCTTCGTTCCCATGGAGGATTATTTGAACAGCAAGTGCCTCTTCTTTTGAATTTTAGGCTTCCAGAAGGGATAGATACCGATAATTTGCGCAATTATGATGCTTTTTTCTTAGCCGCAAATAGAGCAAGAAACTCTTAGATTGTGTCAATATTATTTTAATCTCCTTTAGTGAAAAAAACTTTCCTTTTTCCCTTTTACTAAAAGATTAAGCCTGCTAAAGATAAAACCTCTCAAAATTATTAT